>JBEHWP010000459.1:0-5697 GCA_040217665.1 Vulcanimicrobiota bacterium | reverse complement strand
ACCTCTTTTGCTGCTCCTCTTCTCTTGAAGTCTCTTTCCTCTCCCTTGTCTCTTTTACTGCTAACATGATTTTTGCTCCTTTCTTGATTGAAAGGGGTATTTCATGGTAGAATGGATTTACCGGGAAGATGGGTTAGTTTCGTGTCGTCAAACTTGAAGACTAACTCTCTTCTTGCTTTATACCCTCTTTCGTTTTTTTATTAAAATTAAACTTACGATTTTATTCACTTTTTCACCTCCTTTTATATCTCTATTCTATCAAAAAAATCCAGCAATTACAAGGGTTTTTGTTGAATTTTAGGTAACTTTATTTGCAAATAAAAATTCTATATTGTTAAATATTTTTGGCTTTTTTGACGTTATAACCGTTACTATCTTTCTTGAAATATTTATCAATGAAAAACTAGATGAATGCTTAATTTAGCACGTAAGAGAAGTATTTAAAAATGGAAATACTTTTTACTAAAAGTTTATTTATAATAAATAATATTTCTTTTATAAACTTGATTTATGTTATCTTTTATGATAACATAGAGATATGAAGAAATATAAAATTCAAATTTACCATGGTAAGTATTTTACGGTTGAATTTTACCAGGATTACGATAAAAATATTCCTGCTCTTGATTATTATGAAGAACTTACAAAGAAAGAGAGAGCAAGATTTTTTGCCTTAATTGAGAAATTAGCAAATAGCCCTTATGGAAAATTTCTTCCTGAACATATGTACAGGCTGGAGGACCCGGAAAATTCTATTTATGCTCTGAAATTTGATAATAACAGATATCTTAACTTTACTACTATCGACAGGAAAATTATCATTACTAATTAAAAAGAGTAAAGGAGGATACTTATTATGTGCGAGACTCTATTTGAAAAAGAAATGCAAGATACAGAATTTAAAGAGATGTTCCACCAGGCTCAGAAAGATCTTGATTTAGAAATACAGTTCTTTGAAGCTTTAAAAGAAAAAAATTTAACTTATGAAGATTTTGCCAAAAAGATAGGCACTTCCAGAAGCAATATTTGTCGTGACCTGAAAGGTAAAGGCATACAGAAAGCCAGCCTGAATAGAATTAGAAAAATGGCAGAAGTTTTAGGCATGGAAGTGATCATAAAACTTATTCCTAAAAGACCTAAAAAGCAAGTTGTATAAATGAATTTTAATATATCTGAACTATTTTCTTTACAAACGTCATTAAATGCTCTTTAATGACTATTTAATTTTTACAGAATGGCTTACAGTCTACTTCCTAGAAATTGACATTATAATGAATTTATTCAGTTATTATGAAAAATGGCAGATATGTGGCAGATTAGCTATTTATAAGGGTAAGATTGATCTTAAAAATAAAATATAAAATGCCATAAGTTTAATTTTCTACAAACTCAGTAAACTATTGTAATTATTTATTTTCCTCACAATACACCATAAAAACTTCAAAGAAAAAGGAAATTCAATCTTAATTAGAGAATTTGTAATGAGCAAAAATCCACAAATATAAAAAAACTTAAAAAGGAATTATAAATGAATCAGAAACAACTTGAAGATTATCTATGGGGAGCTGCCAATATTCTCCGTGGAATGATTGATGCAGCCGACTTTAAGCAATACATTTTTCCTTTACTCTTCTTCAAACGTATCAGCGATGTCTGGGATGAAGAATACAAAATCGCCCTGGAAGAAAGCGGTAATGATCTGGACTATGCCGGCTTCCGTGAAAACCACCGGTTTCAAATTCCAGAGGATTGCCACTGGGAAGATGTCCGCAAAGTAACTGTCAATGTCGGTGAAGCATTGCAAAAAGCCATTAGCGGTATTGAAAAAGCCAATTTTGAAATGCTCCATGATGTTTTTGGAGATGCTCAGTGGACAAACAAACGGCGTATGAGTGATGAAAAAATGCTCGACCTGATTGAGCATTTCAGTAAAATGCAACTCACCATTGCCGAGGTACCTCATGACATTATGGGAAATGGCTATGAGTACCTGATTAAAAAATTTGCCGATGACAGCGGGCACACTGCCGCTGAGTTTTACACTAACCGCACTGTTGTAAAACTCATGACCAGAATTACCGATCCGCAGAGCGGTGAAAATATTTATGATCCTACCTGCGGCAGTGGCGGTATTTTACTTTCCAGTATCCTCCATGTAAAAGAACAGGGTAAAGAATACCGGACACTGAAACTCTACGGACAGGAACTCAATCTTATTACCTCTGCCATTGCCCGTATCAATATGTTTATGCACAATGTAGATGAATTTTTGATTGTCCAGGGCGACACCTTAGAAAGCCCGCAGATATTGGAAAACGATGAATTAAAGCAATTCGATGTAATAATGGCAAATCCGCCTTACAGTGTAAAGAGGTGGAATCAGAAAAAATGGATGAGTGATCCATTTGGAAGAAACATCTGGGGAACACCGCCACAGGGATGTGCAGACTATGCTTTCCAGCAGCATATTATGAAAAGTTTAAACCCGATTACAGGCAGATGTGTTGTATTATGGCCTCATGGCGTTTTATTCAGAGATGCTGAAAGTGATATCCGAAAGAAAATGATTGAAGAAGATTATGTAGATGCAGTAATCGGTCTTGGTAAAAACCTCTTTTACAACAGCAGCATGGAAAGCTGCCTACTGGTTTGCAGGATGAAAAAAACGGAAGAAAGAAAAGGGAAAATCATTTTTATAGATGGAAGAGAAGAAATCCGCCTGGAACGGAGCAATGCATGGCTTGAACCGGAACATATTAAAAAAATTGCCGGTGCCTACTGGCAGTTTAAAGATATAGAATCTTTTGCCAGAGTAATGTCCTGTAAAGAAGTAATTGAAAACAATGGCAATCTGAGTGTGCAGCTCTATGTAAAGCATGGACAGAATGATATAGAACATAATGTGGAAGATTTGATCACTGAGGTAAAAAATGGACAGAAGAAAGTTAACGAATCTCTTGAAGAATTGTTCAGTAAATTAAATGAAATAGGTATAGAAGCATGAAAGAGGAAATTCAAATAGATAATCTTTATAATAAAATTGCCGGTTTAATACAGACGGCAAGACAATCTGTTGTCAGAACTGTTGACCATACAATGGTTTATACCTGTTTTGAGATAGGTAGAATGATCGTAGAAGATGAACAGCAGGGTAAAGAAAGGGCTGAATATGGGAAATTAATCCTGGAAAGCCTGGCTAAAAGACTCACAAAACATTTTGGGCGAGGTTTTTCAATAGTAAACCTGCGTCAGATGCGAAGTTTCTTTCTGGCTTATCAGATTCAGCAGACACTGTCTGCTGAATCGCAAATTGCAAATTCCGAAGCATTGTCCCGGAAAACTGATGTAACTGACCTCTGTCAGACATTATATGCCAGTCCCCCAATGCCAGTTTTAAAACTCAGCTGGTCTCATTATTTAATATTAATGAGAATGGATGATATCTCAGAGAGAAGCTTTTACGAGATAGAATCCGTTCAAAATAATTGGTCAGTGAGAGAATTAAAAAGAAATTTCGATAGTGCCCTTTATCAGCGATTGGCATTGAGCCTTGATAAAGAGCAGGTAAAACAGCTTGCTTTGCAGGGGCAGTTCATCAATAAACCTGAAGATGCCATTAAAGATCCCTATATACTTGAATTTTTAAACCTCCAGCCTCATAGCTCCTATTCTGAAACAGAATTAGAACAGGCCATTATTGATAAACTTCAACACTTCCTGAAAGAACTCGGTAAAGGCTTTATGTTTGTAGACAGGCAGGAACGAATCTCTTTTGATGAAAGACATTTTTATATAGATCTTGTTTTTTATAACAGACTATTGCGGTGTTTTGTGTTGATTGATCTCAAAATAGGAGATTTAAAACATCAGGATCTCGGACAGATGCAGATGTATGTAAATTATTATGACCGTTTTGTGAAACTGCCGGAGGAAAATAAAACTGTAGGAATTGTGCTCTGCAGAGATAAAAGTGATACACTGGTAGAAATTACCCTGCCGGAAGATAATGATCAGATATTTGCCAGTCGATATAAAACTGTGCTGCCTGATAAAGAAGAATTGATAAAGCTGCTGGCTGATAAGGATTTTGACGTATGATGAAGTTAAATAAGGATAAGTGGGAAATAGTGAAATTTGAAAAAATTGTTTCCAATATTTCTGAAAGAGTAGAACCCAATAATACCAATCTTGATAAGTATATTGGGCTAGAACATCTTGACTCTGGTAATTCAAAAATTAAAAGATTTGGTACACCTAAAGAAGTAATTGGAACCAAGTTAAAAATTTATAAAGGCGATATTATTTTTGGGAAAAGGAGAGCCTACCAGAGGAAAGCAGCTGTGGTTGATTTTAATGCTATTTGTTCCGCTCACTCTATGGTTTTACGTGCAAATGAAAATGTAATTGTAAAAGATTATCTATTGTGTTTCATTCACTCTGATATGTTTATGAATAGAGCAATTGAAATTTCAGAAGGCTCTTTATCACCAACAATTAAATGGAAAACTCTTGCAAAACAAGAATTTCCTCTTCCTTACATTGAAGAACAAAAAATTATTGCTTCTCTTTTTAAATCCATAGAAATAACCATTGAACAGTTGGAACTGCAGGAGAAAAATTTAAAATTATTAAGAAAAAATTTAATAAATAAACTTTCAAAAAAAAGTTTTCACTTTGGAAATTTAATTGAAAAGTCAAAATGTAAAGAATTTTCGATTGGAGAAGTTGCTAATGAAATCCCTGATAGAACTGATAATCCTTCAACATCAGGTTTTGAAAAATTTGTTGGTCTTGAAGATTTTGAAAGCGGTGAACTGAATATTCAAAAATATTCTTCGACAGAAAAATTAGTATCTGCAATGAAATTATTTAAATCAGGGGATATATTATTTGCTAGAAGAAATGCTTATTTAAAAAGGGCTTCACTGGTAGATTTTGATGGTGTTTGCTCAGGAGATGCAATTGTAATGAGAGCTATAAAAACAATAATTGAACCTCTATATTTAGTTTTGATAATGAACACAGATGAGTTTTGGGATTTTGCAATATCAAATGCAGCTGGAACAATGTCGAAAAGAGTAAAATGGAGAGATTTAGCAACTTATATATTTAATTTACCTGATTTAAATACACAGAAAAATATTTTAGAAATATTTCAGCAATTACAAACTACACAGGAACAACTCAAACAGCAAAAAACGACTTTAAAAACCCTTAAACAAAAATTATTAAATGAGGTATTAGGATGAGCATTTTTACAGAATTAAACAGTGTAGAATATTTCATCATTCATCAGCTTACAGGTGTCAATCTTAATAATGTGCGTCACGGCATGGTAAAAGAAGGTAATGTCCCTTATGGAGGAAATGTAAAATGGAAATATATTCAGCCAGAACTTTTACAGAGAAATATTACCGATATTTTCCTGGAAAAAGAACTAAAAGAATCTCTTATTCGTCTCAACCCTGCTATAAGTGACAATCCCGAAAGAGCAGAAGAAATTATCCGTAAACTCCGGGCAGTTTTAATTTCTGTCGGTAATGTGGGACTGGTCCGTGCCAACGAAGAATTTTCCAGATGGCTCAGAGGCGAAATCACCATGCCCCTCGGAAAAAATCACGAACATGTCCCGGTTTGCCTGATTGATTTTGAAGAAATAAACAACAATAGCTTTATCCTTACCAATCAATTTAAAAT
>JBEHWP010000458.1:0-5712 GCA_040217665.1 Vulcanimicrobiota bacterium | reverse complement strand
ACGGCAAGTTTCAGATCATTTAATCCGAAAGGAGTCGGTTCCGTAACAAGTAAAATATAATCGGTATCTTTGAGAGATGCAACAACAGGGCAGGAGGTTCCCGGAGGACAGTCAATTATAACTGTTACATTATTCTTTATTTTTTTCTTCAATTCTTTAATTAAAGGAGGACTTTTAGCTTCCCCTATATTTAATATACCATGATGAAATTCAATATTACCGCTTCTGCCTGATTCTATAACACCTGTTTCCCTATTCACTTCTTTTAAAGCACCTGAAGGACAGACCCTGACACATCCGCCACAGGAATGACATAATTGAGGAAATAAAAGAACACTTTTCTTTACCGATACAATAGCACTGAACTGACAGATTTTTCCGCATTCACCACAGTAATTACATAAATTCCTGTCAAATTCAGGTACAGAAACATATATTGTTTCAATATGTTCTCTTTCAGGTTTTAAAAAAAGATGGGCATTTGGCTCTTCTACATCACAGTCCAGAAACTGAACATTTCCTATAGCCTGAGCGAGAGCTGTAGCTACAGTAGTCTTACCTGTTCCTCCTTTACCGCTTGCTATACTTATTATCATATTTTCTTTCCTTTCAATGGTTAATCATATAACGTGACGCGTGACGCGTAACGCGCGACGCGAGGCACACAGGAATATTTTATTTCAGTAACATGAAAATTTCATGCCATAAATTCCTTATATCTTCTGAAAGATTACTTTCAGGTGATGAAATCAGAGGTATTTCACCTTTATTATTCAAAGCCAGTTCCCTGTCAAATGGTAATTTACCTGAAACTCTTATACCCTGTTCATTACAGTAATCAACTATTTTTTTCTCATTTTCCCTGTTTATTCCGCACTTATTTATACATACAGATACAGGTATGTGGAAATAATCTATTACCTCTAAAATCCTTATTAAATCACTTATACCGGACATAGTAGGTTCTGTAACAAGAAGAGCCATATCGGCATTACTCAGAGCTGCTATGACATTACAGCCCAGACCTGCAGAACTGTCAATCATAACCAAATCTTTATTTTCTTTCAATGCTACATTTTTTGCCATATTTTTTATCTGAACAACCATTTTCCCTGAACCTAAATAGCCAGGTAAAAGCTGACCGTAAATTACCGGCATATGTTCAACATGACCTCTATAAATCTTCCCTGCTTTTCTTTCTTCAAGAGTTATAGCACCTGTTGGACAGACAATGGTGCAGACTTTACATCCGCGACAGTAAAAAGAATTGAAAACCGGCATTTCACCGGCTTCTATAGCGTGAAACCTGCAGAGATTTTTCTCCATACATTTACCGCACTTAATACATTTTGACTTGTTTAAAACTGCTACTTTTGGACCATAATAATCTTCTTCTGAGATAATATCAGGTTTGAGTAATAAATGAAGATTTGGTGTATCAACATCACAATCTGCTATAACAGAGTCTTTTTTTAAAACAGAAAAAGAAGCTGTAATAAGAGTCTTCCCTGTTCCTCCTTTACCACTGATAATAACAAGTTCTTTCATTATTTATTACCTCTTTTAAAATCGTGACGCGTAACGGGTGACGCGTGACGGGAGAATTATTCTCATTTGTAATAATCATAGTTATTTGTATAAAATTTTAACTGTAAGGCCATTTAATAGAAGTGTTGTTCTTTTTCCTCCAGTGATATTTCATTATATAAGTCAGGACATTTCTGAATTTGTCATGCCATTCCGGTAATTCCATAGAAAAAGGTATTCCTCTGGAATAAAGGTCTGCTATCTGCATATCAAAAGGTATTTTTAACAATAAAGGAATAGCTTTTTTCTGACAGTATTCTTCTATAGAACTATTTTCACTGTCCTTATTTATTATTACACCATAAGGTACTTTCAGATTATCTAACAGTTCTACAGTAAGACACAGATCGTGAAATCCGAAAGGAGTCGGTTCTGTAACTATTATGGCATAATCTGTTTTATCCACAGCTTCCAGAAGAACAGGAGAGAGACCCGGAGGACCGTCTATTATTACAGTATCATTTTCATCTATCATTTTCCTCATATTGTATACTATAGAATGACCTGTTTCTTCTCCGGGATTAAGGGAACCTTCCTGAAAACGCAGGTCTTTAACTTCTCCTGATTTTATAACACCTGTTTCTTTTTTCCCTTCTGAAATAGCACCTTCAGGACATACAAGCCAGCACGCACTGCATCCGCGGCAGAGTCTTTCAAAAAATAATATCTTCTTTTTTACTACTGCAATAGCATTAAAAATACATACTTCAGCACATTTTCCGCAGAAAGTACACTTTTTCTCATCTATAACAGGAACAGATATAAAAGAACTATCTATTCGCTCAATTCTGGGAAGAAGAAAGATCCTTCCGTCAGGTTCTTCCACATCACAATCCAGAAACATACCTTTCTCACATGATAATGCCAGGTTCACTGCTACAGTAGTCTTACCTGTCCCACCCTTACCGCTTATAACACATATTTCCATTTACCATCCTCCACCCCGTCCTCTTCCTCCGCCCATACCACGACCGCCGCCGCCACCCATACCGCGACCGCCGCCGCCGCCCATACCACGGCCGCCGCCGCCGCCCATACCACCCTGTGGCATATTCATACCATAATGACTGGCTACAGTAGAGCCATTTATACGTTGAAGTTGATTATTTACAAGGGCCATTAAATTTTGATGTATTGTTCCTCCTGTACCTGTATATATAGCTACTTCTGCAGCATCAAGCGTCTGAAAAGCATTGGGGCCAAAATTACCTGACACAACTGTATCTACTCCCATATTTGCTACAAACTGAGCTGCCTGAATACCTGCTCCCCCTGAAGCATTTTTTGCATTATTTTCAAATACTTCCACATCATCTGTTTCTACATCTACTATGACAAAAAAATCACATCTTCCGAATCTCGGATCAAGTAATGCATTTAAATCCCTTCCTGTTGAACTAAAAGCTACTTTTTTCATAATCTTCCTCCTTAAATTATTTAAATAACTACCTCTTTATAATTTTCATCTAAAGCTTTATTTTACGCCATTTAAAATGAAAATTTCTATAATCATGATACGTAACACATGATATTTATTAATATGCGTTACGTATCAATCTTATAACATTAATGATTACATGTACTTTCTCCCGACAGAAGGGAACCATTTATAAAATCATCTATGGCTTTATCTACAGATCCGGAAACTCCCAGATAAGTTTTTATACCATATTGCTCAAAATTCATTATGGCTTTCTGACCCATACCTCCTGCAATAACACAGTCAACCTTTTCACCATGCAATACCCCCGGTATAGAACAACCTCCACCCTGATGTCCCGGATTTACAAATAACCTCTTTCCGATAATTTTTTTATCCTGAATATCTGCTATAGTATATTCAGAACATTGACCGAAATGCTGGGATATATTACCTCCGTCTGTTGCAACTGCCAGTCGCATAAATAAATGTCTCCTTTCATTTTTTTAATTTCTGTTTCTTATACCATGCCCTCTTCTACGGCATTTTCCATGCTGCCTTCTGCAGCATCCTGGCATAAGAAATTTATCAAGTGAAACTTCACCTTTCTTAAAGGTGTCAAGTATCTCTTCATATTCACCGCAGAGATTTCCTATAACCCGTATATTGGCTTTTACAAGAGGATGAATAAAAAAATTACTTATAGCACCACAGATTAAAATATCTACTTTTTTTTCTACAAGCTTTTCTATTTTCTTGAGAGGACTCATAGAACCGAAAGAAATTACTTCACGGCCTTTTTCCTGAGAGCCTTCCAGATTTATAACCAGAAGATTCTGTGATGTATCAAATAATGGTGATAATCTCTTGTTAAATATTGATATACTTATAAGCACAGGCTTCTCTCCGTAAATATTTATTTTATCTATTTATACTGCAATATATATGCCATAAAATTATAAAGTATAAAAAAAACTTGAAAAATAAAGAGGAAAAATTTTTTATATAAAAATTTCATGTAAAAATTCCATACAAAAAAGATTGCATAATGCAATTTTAAGATTGCATTATGCAATTCACAAAAGTTTTGGGTTTTCTTACTGAAGTAAGCATAAATAATGCATATTTAACTCTCGTGACGCGTAACGCGTGACAGGAAGAAGCAATTTATTATATGCTAGTGCTCAGATTAGTAACACAACACCTGATTTATATAAAAAAACGGAAAAAATTAACCCGGCAGACTATAACTATGATGTAGTTATTTCCTGACAGTCCTTAACTCTCCTTTACCGAATCACAGCACTCCATACATATACCATCTTTCATCTTTGAAGGCATTACAGGTTCTTTACAGATACTGCAAAATACAGAAGATTCAATCTTTGCTTTCGGAGGCAATTCTACATTGACCTCTTTTATTGCAAAAAGTTCTTCCAGAGGTTTATTCAGAATATATCTTGTTCTTTCAGGATGAAATTCAGGGAATTCCTTTTCTTTTTGCAGGCTAAAATCTTCTGTCATTCCTCCGGCAGCAGGATCATCGATAGATCCCGGTATAAGAGAAAATCTTATTCCTTTTCCGGATTTTCTGCTAAAAAAAACAAAGACCATTTTCCCGTAATCTTTATATATTAAATTGCCTTTACCAAAGGTACATCCTGTAAGAACCTGTATTGCATCGGCACAGCATGCATCAGTTTCTGTTATTGCCAGTATTTCTTCATCTACAGATCGCATTTCTTTTAATTTCTCAAGACCTGCTCTGGCAGCTCTGTAACCTATAGTAAGACCGGGACATATATGTCCATGAAACCTGGCACATGCTTTAAAATCGTCATTTAATAACTCAACACTCATACACTTCTTCCGGTGATAATACCGGACTCCTTTCATTTTTTACATTTTACTTTCCATATCGATCAGAATGAATCATATTTTTAAGACTAAAAGTGAATCAATATTTCCAGCAGTTTATCTGTACTGCTTTCACATGATATAGATAAAAGTTGTTTCTCTCTATCATAATTAAAATCAACTTTATTGTTATTTATTTTAACTACAGATGGTTCAGTTATGAGATGGAAATTTACTGTCCATTTCCTCTCAGCAATCATTCCTTTGAATTTTCCTTCTACAGAATTTATAAGAAACATAATATCTTTTTTATTTTTCTTTAAAGTAAATACTGTAGAACAATAACAACCGCTCAAATAATCATTGCTTCTTCCGTCATCTTCCAGCATAGTAAAATAAGACTCTTTTTCTACAGGATATATTTCAAGAGTAATATGATTGTTTGTTCCCCTTTCGATAGATCTTTCATAATTCCTGAAGGGAATAATAGCACCGCCTCTTACCATTATTGGAATTTTATCCAGCGGAGCATCAATTACAATTATTTTTTCTCCACTGTAAACCCTGTCAGTTTCGAAATCAATCCATGACCCTTCAGGAAGATATACTTCTTTTTTTGTAACTCCTTTTTCAAACACAGGAGCAACAAGGATTTCCGGTCCAAAGAAATACTGATATTCATGGACGCCGTCTCCTTCTATCATTTTCTTTCCCGTTAATCGTGTATTCAGAGCACAGGTATAGATATAAGGAAAGAGTTTCATTCTTAAATGAGTATATTTACGGAAAATATTCTGTGTTTCTGCAGAAAAATTATAAGGATGATTTTTGGAAGGATTTTCCTGAGT
>JBEHWP010000457.1:0-5720 GCA_040217665.1 Vulcanimicrobiota bacterium | reverse complement strand
TAATGATTTCCATACAGATTAATATAATGATTAAAATAACAGGCCTTTTATGGGCATATATTGTATTAATAGTAATAGAAACATTACTGCTTGGCAGAATGATAGCTGTTGTACGGAATCATTTAATCTCTGTAACTATTTCAGAGGAAGGAATAATTTATAAACAGTTTTTCCCTTCTGTTCAGAAGAATTTTTCATGGGAACATATTAAAAGATTTAAATGTAAAACAGTACATAATACAAGAAGGGCAGCAAGGAGAACAGTTAAAATCTATGCTCTGGACCATAAATCAGGTGATAGAATAACATTTAACAGTTTACTCTTTAATTCCGATGAACTGGTAGAAGCTATAAAAAAGAAAGTTAAGCTTATAGATTGGAATTAATGGAGGAATTTCGCGTTTTTTGTGGAATAAAATAAACCGAGTAGTAAGGGTTTATCTGCTATTCATCATTTACTATCGTAGGAGTTGGATGATTTGATAATAAATCAGGATAGAATACGCTGCGGACTTACAATAGTTTTTATTTTTCTTGCCTGTTCTGTCTGTTGTGCCGGTCCTTCAAGCAGTAATATTATTCAATTAACCAAGGAAAAACTTGCCAGATGGAAGAGCATACAGTATACCATGGATATGGATATAGGTGGAAATCCTTATGGTTACAGGGTTTATTATAAACGTCCTTCCAATCTTACTAC
This sequence comes from Vulcanimicrobiota bacterium, assembly GCA_040217665.1. Lineage (GTDB taxonomy): Bacteria > Vulcanimicrobiota > SpSt-956 > SpSt-956 > JAKJGF01 > CALARM01. The sequence continues at coordinate 5,020 of JBEHWP010000457.1, read as the reverse complement.
AATATCATGGAATAAAAATGATAGCAGTGATAAAGTTACCATGATAGTATTTAAAAGTACTACAACAGTTTTTGACCATAAACAGAAGAAAAAACAGACTTTTGATACAGGAGCCTTTGATTTATTCAGAATAAATAATGAATATGATAAAAACTGGATTGTTGAGTATTTAGGCGATTATAATCTACCCTGTGTAAATAGCGGAAAAAAAGAAAAGAGGGGCTGCTGGGTAGTTGCTTTTACCACGCAGCAGGGAGTGTCATACAGATTCTGGATTGATAAGCATATTGGTATAACTATGAGAATGGAAGTAAAATTAAAAAAAGATGACGAAAAACCTTATGTTATAGCAAAAACTACATCATTTAAAGTAGATGCCCCTGTTGAGCCTTCTATGTTTAAAGATCCATTTTGATATGTGAGAAGGTGAGCTGACAGAAGCGAAGCATAATATCAATCATTACGATAAAAAAGGAGGAATATATTTATGAAGTATTTTGTAATCTCATTGTCTCTATTGTTTCTTTTATCTGTAATATCTCTTGGAATGGCTCAAAAAAAGCCTGAAGTTGTAACGTTCTGGTACAATTTGAATGAAAAAGGTTCCATGAAAATGGAAGAACTTATTATGAAGTACAATAAAGAGAAGAAAGGAAAAGTAATAATAGAACCAAAGAAATTTGCTTCTATGAAAGAACTGAAAAAAGCTCTTTTTTCAGCTAAAACTCTCCCTGATACAGTTCTTATAGATAATCGCTGGCAGGATGAGCTTATAGCAAAGGGTGTAATCACTTCTCTGCAGGTTCATACTCTGAATATAGGTACTGCTTTAAAAGCTGCATATAAACAGGATACATATAAAGTTCTTTTTCAATCAGCACTCCATGATAATCAATTCTGGACTTTTCCCTATACCTGCACAAATAATGCTTTAATAGTTAACCTGGATATGCTGTATTCCCTTAAAATAGATAAATCTCCTCAGGGGTGGTTTGATCTTGTTAAAACAGGAAAACCTCTTATGGAAACTGCAGAAGGAAGGGTTGGACTTGCCCTCCCTACAGATGAATCACCGGAAGATCTTGCAGCTTTTTTTATTGCTATGATGAGGCAGAAAAAAGATGGTTCTTTACTCAGTCCTGAAGGTAAATTTGCCTTTAACAGTGAAGCAGGCGTAACTACACTTCAGTTTCTTCAGGACCTCTATCAAAAATATAAAATAGCCTCTACTGATGTCAGTCCTGAAGGATTTTTTGTGGGCCAGGCAGGTATGATTTTTGGTAACAGTCATGATTATTTTCATGCTCAGGAACTTGGAATGAATGTAGAAGCAGTCTATTTACCTAAAAAAGACGTAAGGGCAAGTGACCTTTATATTCAGAGCCTTGCTATGACAAAATCAAATCCTGACCATGAAGAAGCGGGCTTTGACTTTTTATTATGGCTTGTAGAATTCAAACAGTTAAGAGAATTTTTTCTTGCTACGTCTTATATTCCTGTAAACAAGCAGATTGTTGCATGTTCGGCTTATTTTGAATATCAGAACCAGCATCCCGGTATGAGAGCTTTTATAAAACAGCTCGACTGGGCAAAACCGATACCCACTTTCCGTAATTATGATGAGGTTATGGATTTTCTTGGCAAAGAAATTTTTATCTGTTTGAAAGGGGAAAAGACTCCCAGGCAGGCCCTTGATGACGCGGCAAATTATGGTAATGGCCTTTTAGGATTTTAGTCTGAGAATCAGGATGCCCGCCAATTCATTGTTGGGTGCTTCACTATTATGACGCGTCCTCCAGACGCGTCATAATGTTAATCCATGTCATATTTTTCTTCCAGTGCCTCTGACAGAGTTGTGTCCAGTGACAGGGCTTTTTCAAAAGACATACGGGCATATTCTGGTTGCCCCATTTTTTTCTGGCATTTACCCAGTATAAGATAGGCAGAAGCTAAAGCAGGATCTGAATCTACTGCTATGGATGCATAATAAATTCCCTTCTCATAATTTCTTTTAAGATAATTTATTTTTGCCAGAAGATAACAGAAATAGGGAATATTTTCTACCTGATCTTTGTAGGAATTTATAATTGTTTCCGCTTTATCAAAATCTTTAAGCTCTATAAAGGATTCGCTTTCAAGGAGATCAATATTGTATATGAGTATCTGGTCTGTAGCAAGTCTTCTGGCTTTTTTAAATTCATCCATACTTTTCATATAATAGCCGGCTCTGAGATAATCCCTCCCTCTTACCATAAAAACCTTTCCGTTCATGTCACCTGTTCTTTCCATGTATGGTTCTTTTTTTCTGAGAGAATTTATTTCTTTATAACCGGAAGGATAAGAAGCCATCATCCAGTAATGATAAAAATCCCATGCTTCAAAGAATTCTTTATATGTCATAATATAATTATTCCCAAGTGCAGGATCATGGCAGGTAATTTCTTCTTTTTCATCATCATAACCTATAACAACTCTGAAATGCCCCGAATTATTCATAGATGTAATACTGTTTACCACAAGAACAGGTATATCCTGACATATATATTTTTTTACTGTTTCAATATTGCCGCTTCTGTCAGTTACAACAGTAAAACCTTTTGAGCTCAGATAATGTTCTATTGCAGAAGGAAAGGTAGAAGCGAAGAGTGAACTGAAAAGTTCTTTTATAAGATTTTCCTGTGTTACCGTGCTTTTTCTATCCCAGTAATGGATTATCATATAAAGGGATGCTTCCCCGCAATAAGAACTTCCTGCAGGTTGAGATTCGTAGGGCACACCATATATTAAATGTTTTTTCGGTAATGTATTTTCTTTTCCTTCCGCACAGAGATAACATAAACATAATAACAGGAAAAGCACCATATATTTCTTCATAATGGATATTATAACATAAATTACTGATTACCGCTCCAGATAAATTATTACCTGTTTCTGAAATCTGTCTCCTGCCGGACTCTTCCAGAAAAGATATGAACATGTTTTATGCCAAACTGGTACTGCAGACTGTTAATATTTTGCGTCTTTTGCTCACTGATTTTACTTTTTCTTATTTTATGCAGGAAAAAACTTTTCTTTAATAGAATATTTATCAGTGTAAGTTGCGAGGGGAATTTTACAAGGGGGATTTTATAGGGAGGATAGTAGAATGTTTTTTTACCTGCTTGCTTTTAACTGGGATATTTTCAGTGTAGACAGTGTTTTCCTTATATGTATGCTTCTCGGTCTGGGATACAGTCTTATACAGATGATTCTGGGTGGAGGTCATGGGGAAGGTATCTTCGGTGGTCTTGATGTAGATGTAGGAAATGTTGATATCGGATTCGGGGGCCATGATATAGTTGACGTTCAGGATGTCCATGTTCATGGCGGTGGCGATAGTGTAGATTCAAGTTCAGGACCTTCTGTATTTAATATGCTTACAGTGTCAAATTTCCTTGCTTCCTTCGGTGCTATAGGTCTTATTGCCAGGATAGGTTTTCAGGCAAGTCCTGTTGTCAGTATCCTTGTTACCACTCCTATATCTCTTTCAATTGCCTATTCCATATTCTGGTTTTTATATCGTTTTTTATTTTCTCAGCAGGGCTCTTCTGTAGTATCACACAGTTCCATAAAAGGTATTACTGCAGAAGTTATTACTCCTGTTCCCGCCGATGGATATGGAGAAATAGCCTATATACTTCAGAACAGCAGAATGACTTCTCCTGCCAAATCTATTAATAAAAAACCTATAGGTAAAGGTGAACTGGTTCAGATTGTTTCAATGGGAGGAAATACTGCTTTTGTTAAGATATATGAAGAGATACCTGCAGAAGAGCAGAAAGCTATTGAAGATAAGAGATTAAAGGAATAATTTTATACGTTTGCAGATTTTAAAAACTGTAAAAAAATAATCTATTCAATTTTCAGGTGTCAGGTATTTGTTCAGGAAGATTAAAACCCAAAATCTATTTAACTATAAAACCAGTAAAAGCAAGGAAATTATGAAAAAGTGCAAAAATATAATTATAACATAATTGTATAAATAATTTTTTCTCCGGGTAAACCTGAAAGATTATCTTTCAGTAATAATATAATATATAAAAAGGAGTGATTTTATGGGTGGTGGGTTACCTGTAGGTATTATTATTATAGGTGTTTTAGTTGTTTTATTTGTCTTTGGATGGACCGTTTCTTTCTGGGCCAGTCGTTACAGGAAGGTAGGTCCCAATCAGGTACTTGTCATATACGGAAGAAAGAGCAGACACCCTGTAACAGGACAGGAGATTGGTTATCGTCTACTTAAAGGCGGCGGTACTTTTGTATGGCCTGTTGTAGAGAATTACAAAGTTTTCTCTATGGAGTTAATGAGTATAGATATTCAGACTCCTGAAGTTTATACAAAACAGGCTATTCCCATACTTGTAGATGCAGTAGCACAGATAAAAGTTGAAAATACAGATGTAGCTATAGGTACTGCAGTAGAACAATTCCTTGATAAATCTCCTTCTCAGATGGTGGATATTGCCAAACAGACACTTGAAGGGCATTTGAGAGCTATTATAGGTGATCTTTCCGTAGAAGAAATTAATTCTGACAGAGATAGTTTTGCAAATCGTGTTCAGGAAGTGTCAGCTACAGACCTTGCCAATATGGGTATGAAGGTTGTTTCTTTTACCATCCAGGATATAAGAGATAATGTAGGTTACCTTGTAAATCTTGGTAAACCCCAGGTGGCAAAGGTAAAACGTGATGCCTCTATTGCAGAAGCAGGTGCGCAGAGAGATGCCCAGATTGAATCCGCTCAGGCCAGAAAAGAAGGTCAGAAAGCTCACTTTGAAGCTGAAACGGAAATAGCCCAGTCTCAGAGGGATTATGAAATGAAAAAGGCCGAATACAGTGCTTCCGTAAATCTCAAAAAAGCTGAAGCAGATCAGGCCTATGAATTACAGAAAAACAAGAGTTTAAAACAGGTAAAAATTGAAGAAGTTAATGTTCAGATTGCTGCAAAGGATAGAGCTATAGAACTGGAAGAAAAAGAAAT
>JBEHWP010000456.1:0-5722 GCA_040217665.1 Vulcanimicrobiota bacterium | reverse complement strand
ATTTTACTCATATTCTCTGAAATATCTCTGAATCCTTCTACGGTCTTATAAACCTTCAATATTATAATTTTCTTTTATAAAGATGATAGCTGATTATTAATAGTTCATTGCTAAATTACAATTGACTTGCAGTTTCTTTTCAATTAGAATATAAAAACTGTGAAGTTTATAGTTAGTTTCATAACAATATATAAATAATAATCTCGTAATGCGTAATGTGTGATGCGTGATGTGAAGGGATAATAACCCATTACGCATTACGCATTACGAATTTAAGTTATGAAATAAACTATAATTTTATCTGATAGCTGAATGTTTACAGGTATTTTTTACCCGTTACGCATCACGCGTCACACATTACGTTATTAAGGAGTTTTATTTATGGGAAAGAGAAGACAATCTATGAAAATCTCCAGTGAAGTAATGGAGCATCTCTCATTATTATATGAAACTGTCCGTCTGTTTAATTCATCTCTTGATATAGAAGAAGTTCTGAATACTGTTATAGATAAGATAATAGAGGTTTTTGAAGGAGAACGAGGCTTTGTAATGCTTTACAACAAGTCTGCTGAAAAACTTGAAATTATGGTTGCAAGAAATATGGATAAAAAGACTATAAGCGAACTGGAAATGTCTATAAGTATGACTGTCGCTAACAGGGTTTTCAATACGGGAGAACCTGTATTGAGTACCAATGCTCTTCAAGATCCATCTGTAAGAAGTAAAAGTATTATACTACATGACATAAGATCTGTACTCTGTGTTCCAATGAAACTAAAAGACGAAATTATAGGTATTATCTACACTGATAACAGACTTATGTCCGGCGCTTTTGATACGGATGAATTAAATCTCCTTGCCACACTTGCAAACCAGGCTGCTACTGCTATAGAAAATGCCAGATTATATAAACAGGTTTCAGACCATTTACTGAAGATCCAGAATCTTGAAAAAGCTAAAAATGAGTTAATTTCCCTTCTGTCTCATGAATTGAGAACACCTATCGTCCCTATAAAAGGTTATTTGTATGCCCTTAAAAATTATTCTTCACAGTTACAGGAAGAAGAAAAAATGGAAATGATAGATACTATGGAAGGACGTATTGAACATCTCAGCAGGCTTATAAATGATTTACTTACCATTGCAAGTATAGAAACAGAAGAGACTATGCGTCTTTTTAAAGAAACATGTGAATTCCCCGGGCTTATTTCATCTACTATAGAGCTTTTGCAGAAAAAATATCCTCTTCATAAATTTATATTTTCTATGGATGATTCTATGGTTTTTGAAGCTGACAGGACAAAGCTTTCTCATGCAATTTATCATATAATTGATAATGGAGCCAAGTTTTCTCCCGAAGGGGGAGACATTATTGTTAAGGTTGAGAAAGTACCTGTTGACAGTAGAAATTATGTAAATATTGTTATAAAAGACAGAGGTATAGGTATAAAAGAGGAACATTTATCTAAAATATTTGATAAATTTTATCAGGTAGACGCCAGCAGTACCAGAGCTTTTGAAGGTATGGGCACAGGTCTTTATATTGCCAGAAGTATTATCGAAGCCCATGAAGGAACTGTTATGGTGGAAAGTGAAGAAGGTAAAGGAAGTATTTTTACAATCCACATTCCTTTGAATAGTGACCAGTGAAAAGTGAGTAGTGAATAGAAAAAATAATACTCACTTTTCACTTTTCACTTATAAATATTTTCCTATTATCAAACCAAGTTTTTCTTTTGTTTTTTCAGGCATTCTGTCTTTTGAAGTTATAAGAGCTGATGCCAGAGCATCCTTGCAGGCACATGTTCTTTCATCTGGAATTTTTGAAATGGCATTTTTAATTATCTTTTTTGCGTTCTCTGCATTTTCTAATAATACAGCAAGAACCATATCTACGGTAACGCTGTCATGACCGTCATGCCAGCAGTCATAGTCTGTGACCATTGCAACAGTGGCGTAACATATTTCGGCCTCTCTCGCAAGTTTGGCCTCTACAAGATTTGTCATGCCGAGAACGTCCATGCCCAGGTTTTTGTAAACAATAGATTCTGCTTTTGTTGAAAATGCAGGACCTTCAATGTTTACGTATGTTCCTCCTTTATGTACTGTTACTCCTGCTTCTTTTGCTGCTTCATATAATATGGAAGCCATGTCTTTACATACAGGATCTCCGAAGGCAATATGAGCGGCAATACCTTCACCGAAAAATGTACTGGCCCTTCCTTTTGTTCTGTCGAAAAACTGATCTATTATAACCATATCTCTGGGTTTAAGTTCTTCTTTCAGGCTCCCTACTGCACTCAGGGATATAATCCATTGAGCACCTAATTTTTTAAACCCGTAAATATTTGCTCTGAAGTTTATTTCATCAGGTAATAATACATGACCTCTTCCATGTCTCGGAAGAAAAGCTACTTCTTTTCCGCCTATAGTTCCAATGGCATATTCATCGGAAGGAGAACCGAAGGGAGTATCGATCTTTTCGAATCTCAAATCTTCAAGTCCTTCTATCTGGTAAAGTCCGCTGCCTCCTATAACTCCTATAAGACCTTTCATTTAATTAAAGCTCCTTTCAATTACTGAGGTTGAGCATCAATAGTAATTATAGTTAGTTCCATAACAATCCGTAATTAATAAGTGAATGGTGAGTAGTGAATAGTGTGGGTGAAATGTTACCTTTACTACTCACTACTCACTTAAATTCCAACAAGTTATGAAATATACTATATATATTAATGCTCAATTTTAGCAGGTGTAAAATATAAGGTAATAATATCTTAAATAACCTGTATGGTCAAGAGGTTTATTTTCTTACAGTTTCTTATTACCGGAACAGATAAGGTCGGCCCCCATTTATAAATTATTCAGTTTTTATTGGAAAATATTATATGTATTGGTATATAGTATCTGCATATACCAGGTAATGGAAATATCTGCAGTGCCGAGTCCGGGTCCATAACTGGGAGCAACGAAACAATAGCTTTCGTCAATCTCCAGACTGTTATGCTCGCTGGTATATATCGGAAAGGATGTGAGTCCTTTAAGTCGAGTATGAGTTTATTTGTATAATCTTTGAGGACTCCATTTAAACTTGAAAGATCAGGGCAGATTGAATCGTGGCTTCCATGAACCTGTGAAGCTATACCTGAAGATGCAGTTACATTGGCTATATAAACTTTTTCCTGCCTCTGGAGGGTCTCCCATGGAACTGCATCCGGACTGTTTACATCATTAAGGACAGCCTGATTGGAATAGTAAACCAGACCTGCTTCACTGTTTGTTGAATAGGTTGAATAGGCGGTTTTAAGGAATTGGAAATTTATATAACTTGCTATATTTTCGCAGAATCTTAAAAAAATTCGCCCTGTAAGATGTAATAAGGCTTTGTTGAAAAAAATGCAAAAATTATACTAACTTGCTTAAAGATAAATACAATCAGGAATTCAAATTGGCCTGTTATAAAAACAGTAATAGGGGTATTGACCACCGACTATAGTGTCAAGTTTTTCTTCTGTCAGAGGCGGCCTGCATGTTTTTAGTTCTTCCATTGTAAAATCGAATCCTGCTTTTTTGACAAGTTCGGTTCGAAGCTCACTGTCTTTACATAAGGGTTGTACTTGCTATTCCCGATGAAAAATTTAAAGATTATCTTACAGATATTAAATATGCGGGAGATATTCCAGAAGTAATGGAACTTGTGTCAGAATTAAATCAATTTACCCATCTTCGATATAATCTGGATATTTCTCAAGAAGTGCTTCCTAAAATAGGGATAGAATGTTTTCTCATAGATAAAACGAAAAGTCATAAAGAAATATGGGCAAACGCTTTAAACCATTTTTAAAAACATTATCCTGTTAATCAGGAAAAAATTGCTTCTTTATTATCCTGGATTGGCCATACATATACCACTCTTCCTTATGAATCTGAAACATCATATATTCTCAGAAGAATAAATCACATAAAAGTGACCTGTGAGAAAGACAAACCTGTCACAGTCAAGGCATATCCGGAATTTTCTAAAAATTCTGAAATAGATATTCTTTATGAAAAGCTTTTACAGGAATGTTTATAGTGTATTTCATAAGTGACGGATAAGGGGTAACGGGTTTAATCCCTGTGCATTGTCTGTTAAGCGTCACGTCTTATGACTCTTGTCTCTCTTCTTCCGATCTGGGAAGGAAAAGACATCTGTTTTATAAATTCATCATTAAAATCGGATCTGTATGATAATTCTATATATTCAACCTTTTCTGCTATTTTCTGTACCTGTTTGAGTTTATTCTGATTTAGAAGGCACAGTTTAACTCCATGACCGGCAGAATTGCCTACACTTTTTATTTTATTGGACTTTATATCAGGTATCAGTCCTATGGATTTTGCACTTTCTTTCTTCAGAAAATTTCCGAAGGCACCTGCCAGGTATATCTGTTCTATATCTTCTATACTTACACCGCATTTTTTCATGAGTATTTCTATGCCGGCTCTTATAGCTCCTTTGGCAAGCTGTACTTCCCTTATGTCTTTCTGGGAGACATAAATGTCTTTATAAATATTAAAGCATTTTTCTTTTTCTCTTATGGTGCCGACTCTGTCGCTTACAGGCAGGGAATTATTATCTGTGAGTTTTCCGCTTTCTGTTATAATATTCATTTCTCTTAAAGCTGCTATCAAATCTATAAGCCCTGAACCACATATGCCGATTGGAGGAATATTTCCGAATGTTTCAAAATTAATATCTCTGTTATTTATATTTATTTTATGTATGGCTCCTTCCTGAGCTCTCATTCCTCTTTCAATACAGGCTCCTTCAAAAGCAGGCCCTGCTGCGGCAGAACAGGCAATCATCCTGTTTTTATACGTAAGGACAATTTCTCCGTTTGTACCTATATCTATCAGTATTTTTAGATTTTTTGTTCTATCCAATCCCGTAGCTGCTATACCTGCTGTTATATCACTGCCTATATAGGCAGAAACTGCCGGTAATATCTGAACCGGTGCTTCTGGATTTATTTTCATACCTATTTCTTTCGATTTAAAAGAAATTATATCTCTTAATACAGGAATATAAGGTGCTTTATCCAGATATGACGGATCGATACCCAGGAACAGTTGAATCATTGTAGGGTTACCTGCTATACAGGCTTTATATATATTTTTGTATGATATATTATTATTCGAGCATAATTCCTGTATTATCGAGTTTATTCCGTTTATTATTTTACCCTGAAGTTCTCTAAGGCCACTTTCTCCGTTTTTATGTACATAATTTATTCTGGATATAACGTCTGCTCCGTAAACAGTCTGAGGATTGGTTATGGATTTTGCTGATATTTCTTCACCTGTAATGAGGGACAGAAGATAGACAACTACTGTTGTAGTTCCAATATCTATTGCTATACCGTAGTTTTCTTCTGATTTATCGCCTGGCTCTATATCAAGAACTGTTACTGCTCCGTTTATAGTTATAGTAACTTTAAAATCATTATTTCTCAACATCCTTGGTATTTTACGTAATATACTGAGGGGAAAAGAAAGTTTTGTTTTTAATTTGTCCTGAATTCTTTGAGTGTCAGACCTCTGATCCTGTGATGAAGGTAATGAAAGGGAAAGAAAAAATTTTTTTATACCACTGTCTGTTTTTATAAAATGTTCTCCGCTTATGGTTTCCTTTAAAGGTATATCGTCCGATTGAACAGGAAGCATAACTGTCATATCATCT
>JBEHWP010000455.1:0-5730 GCA_040217665.1 Vulcanimicrobiota bacterium | reverse complement strand
TTAAATAAGGGTTAATTTATTGTCTGTAAAACAAATTATATAAGGCAAATTATTTTTCTTCGTAAGAGCCTGTCAGGCAGAAGCTGATAAAATGGTTACGAACTTATCTGGAGCGGTATTTAGAAAGGACTAATTTTGACTAAAATATTTTTCTTTATTCTCACTCTTATATTATTTTCGGGCTATAATATTCTTTCCGGAACAATGACAAACGTCCTGCCTGTTATAAATGATCATGGAGAAATGATACTAATACAAGCAGGTGATTTCCTCATGGGATCGTCAGAAAAAGAAATAGCAAAAATTTCAAAAGATGCCGGAAAATCGATAAAATATTTCACCTGTGAAACACCGCAACATAAAGTTTATCTTGATAATTATTATATAGATAAATATGAAGTTACCAACAGGCAATTTCAGGATTTTATTGAAGCAGGAGGTTATGAAAACCATATTTACTGGACAGAAGAGGGATGGAACTGGAAAGAAAAAAATGTCTACGAAGAACCTAAATGGTGGCTTTCAGGACAGAATCACAGCGGTGTAAAAAATCCTGCCTATCCCGTCATAGGAGTAAGCTGGTATGAAGCAGATGCCTATGCCAGATGGGCAGGCAAACGTCTTCCTACGGAAGCAGAATGGGAAAAAGCAGCCAGAGGAACAGAGGGTAACATATATCCCTGGGGTATGGAATGGATACAGAGCAACTGTATCTCTATGGGACAGGAAATAAATCCTGCAGGAACTTTAGAGGCAGGGAAATCTCCATACGGGCTTTATGATATGAGCGGAAATGTATGGGAATGGTGCAGTGACTGGTATAACCCGAAATATTACAACACTTCTCCTTCCAGAAATCCCAAAGGTCCGAAAGAAGGACTCTATAAAGTTCTTAAAGGAGGATGTGGAGGAAATGCTGCCTATTATTATTTCAGATCCTCAGGCAGACACAGTGCAAAGGTAGATTACTGGGATGCCTATACAGGCTTCAGATGTGTAAAAGATACAGGCTATAAAAAATAATTTTTCCCTGTACTTCTGTTAAAAGAAAACTTTTTTTGTACGATTTCCAGGGAAGCGAAAAAGGGGAGCCTGTACTTCTGCTAAAAGAAAACCTGGCTGATTCCTTTTAAACACTGCATGTTCATAAATTCATAATTCGTGACTTATAATATTTTAAAATAACCTATTTCCATTTTCATCATTTTAAGTGATATATTACTATCTCTAAATTTATAGTCATAATATTACATAATAAAATTTACCTTATGAAATATCTATAAATCATTATAGTGCAGGAGGTTTAAAGCCATGAGTATTATAGGAAATATAACTTCTACTATAAGCCAGTATACCGGTATAGAACAGAAGAAAAAAACTGAAGAAAAAAGTACAGAAACATCAAATATTCAGCCAAAACAGACCGGCGAAAGCAATACCGCCTCTTCAGAAGTATCGTCAGTAAAGGGAGAAACCTATACAGAGGGAACAGGAGGCGAAAAAACCAGAAAAGATCCCTGGGCTTCAAAATTATTTGTAGGAATTCAGTCGCTTTTTTCAAAGAAAATAACGGGAGAAGAGGCAAAAGCAGAAGGTGAATCAAAAGCTATGGGTGAGAAAGACAGGGGCGGAGAAAAAGTCGATACAGAAGAAACGGTAAATGACACTGGAAAAACACCGGATACATCAAACATACCATCAACACAAAAACAGAGCGAAATAAATAGTCAGTTAAAAAGTAACCAGAAAACATGGGATGCATACCAGAAACTTTCTCCATCTGAAAGGAAAAAATTTGATGAACTTTCCGAAAAACTCTATCACGACGGGAAAGAAGGGAAAGCAGGAGGAACGAATGAAGATCTTGTTAAATTACTTGAACAGGGAAAACTGAACAATTATGATGGAAAATTTACCGATGAATATGGCGATTTCGTTGATGTCAATAAGCTGAGAGATAAAGATGGTAAAGGATTACTTGATAATCTGAACAGTATGGCAGATCAAAAATTTGCCGAAGGACTCGATAAAAATAAGATAATGAATGAAACGCTGTCAAATCTTGCCAATCCCGATAAAATAAATCAGGGTAAAAAAGGAACAGGAGACAGAGGAACATGTACTGTAACATGCCTTGAATATTTGAATGCAAAGAATAATCCTGCAGAATATACAAGGATTGTAGCAGGTCTGACAGGTGAAAAAGGCGAAGTCGAACTGCGTAATGGAGAAACAATGAAAATAGCCGATGATGTTATAAAAGGAGATAATAGTGGTAGAACAAATGTAGACAGAATATATCAGGCAAGTATGGTAAATTACGCTATTGGCGGAGGTTACGATAATTCAACTAACAGAGTTACAGACCTTGACACAAAAACAAAACAGTTATATGAAAAAGATTTTCAGGGGCTTAACGGTAAAGAATTAAATAAAGTAATGAACGGAGTGCTTTCAGATAAAAGTGAAGTATTTGATTATAAGCCGGATGAAAACGCACAGGTAAGAGGTTCTACCGAATACAGAATATCAGAGGCTATCAAAGAGGGACAGCAGGTACCTGTAGAAATAAACGGACATAAGGTTATAGTGGAGAGAATGGATCCAGGGCCAGGTGGTAAAGTATATCTGAGAGATCCTTACGGTGATGGTGCCACCGGAAATAAAGGTGGTGGTCACAAAGAAATGTCAAAAGATGAATTTTTCGGTCAATTAAAAAATTACCATTTATCATCATAAAAATAAATGTATAATTTAATGGCGTAAAATAAAACTTTAGATAAACATTACGTAGAGGCAATTTATCTAAATAATTTAATTGTTTAATTGCATATAAGCGTTCAGCATTTAGCAATCAGCTAAAAGCTGAAAATCAAACTTCTATAAATAAAGTTTGCTGGCTGCTGATAACTGGGCGCTTAAAATTACAGAAAGGATAAAAAATATGGATAATAAAGAATTACATATTTTACACAGTGCAATTTTTGGTAAAGAACTGAATGAGGTAAAAGAACCTGAAACTATACTTTCAATGCTGAAAGAAGGTAAAAGTGATATTATAATGAGTCTCAAATGGGATGAAAAACGCGGAAATGATCTTCATGATTATCATAACATAGTATTACAGCATATAAATGATAAAGGAAGAATAGTTTTCTATAATCCTATGGGACATGAGCCGGTGAAGGCGGGAACAATAATAAAGGGAGAATATATGGGTCCTGAAAGACTGGTTGAAGATACAGGTATGGAAAGTTTTTCACAGAATGATTTTTTGAAATGTTTTGAGGATAGAGAAGCGGTTTGTTTCATAGCTAACAAATAAAATAAAAATCTGAAAAATCTATTCTTTTATCTCATTAATTTCAGAAATTTTCCATATCCATCCTTCCCTGAGGAAAATTACCTCTCTCCCAAATTCCCACCTGTCTCCTTTCCCGCCTGTGGCAAACAGGAGACAGGAAATTTTATTACTCTCAATCTTCCGCTCATTCTGTATATGCCAGATAATATCTTTAAAATAATCTCTCCCCGCCCATAACCCGATATTTCCCCCTTTTTCTTTAAAGGTTTTCTCCAGTAATAGAAGAGCATCTCCTGTGAAATATTTCTTCATTTTTTCTATATCCCTTTTTTCAAGAGCTTTTACTACAGAAGAAACAGTTTTTTCAGGAGAAGGAATAAGACTTTTTACAAGGTACATTATTCCGACAAGGGACAGAAAAATTAAAATTAATATGCATATTTTTTTAAAATTAACCATAAATTTATATGAGAATCGTAAAGCGTAACGCGTAACGCGTGACGAGAGGAACAAATTCTCATTCTTCTTTGTGACCGAAACGGTCATAACAATAAATTTCCTCTTCATAATTTTTATCTAAAGCTTTATTTTTGACCGGGATTTTCGGGATTAAAGAATTACCGGGATTAAAAATTTCAAGTAAAGTAATTCCATTTATCATCCTGATAATCCCATAAATCCTATAAATCCTGATCAAAATTAAAATTTCATTAAAGGAAAATTCTTATCTTCTCTCTTATTGAATCTTTCCGCTCCTCTGTTAAGAGCTTCAAGGATTAACCTGTCAAGATTCCTGTTGTTCTCTACCCTGTGTCCATATCTGTCAACTTCGACAGGTATATTATTTAAATATTTACATTGGACTCCGTAGTTTTCCCTTATATACCTGACGCCTTCCACACCCCGTGCTTTAATTTCTACAAGAAACATATCAGGTTTTTCACCTGCTTTCATAGCATTATCGATATCTCTTCTCATAAGATCATCTCTCGAAAGCTCAAAAGATGATGCAATAACATTACAACCGTAGTTTTTTTCAAGAGATAAAAGAATTTTATCTTTTACCTTTTTCGGAGCCGTTCCCAGATACATGACGTATTTACCGGAAAGTTCCTTTTTCATGTCTTCATAATCTCCCATTACTTCCGGTTCAAAATAGGTTCTAACCACAGGAAGAGAAGGATTCCGCTTTTTTAAAGCTTCTTCAACCATGTCAATCTGTTCAAAAGAGGCAGTTTCAGGCTGACAGTGGGCAAGAATAACACATTCCGTTCCGTCGAGACCGGGGAAATCCTCAAGAAGTGTAAGGCTCACATCTGACTGGACAAGGGTTACTGTGGCATCTACCACTGTAGGAGGATGTTCTCCTCCGCTTCCTTCATGAAGTATATAATTACCGGGACATTTTTCTGATAGTTTAAGACCGAGTTCCACATTGGAAACGACAAATTCATGAAAATAACCTGCTCCCGCCCTGCGACATCCTATGACAGATATAGCCGGAGCAGAGCGGCCTGTTTTTTCTTCGTAATTATCCATATACTGAGACAGTATAAGACCGTCTTCATAAACATCGGAGGCGCCGTGAAGTTTAAACTTGAGCAATGCTTCGAGATATTCGGGACGAAAACGGCTGTTATAAATCTCATCAAGTGTTATTTCATCAATGGATTTCCCGGAATGTTTGTTGTGTATATTCACAAAAGGAGGTTCGGGAGGACCGCCGCGGGAATGGGTCATAACTATGGCTTCCCACGGTGTATCATAGGAACCGAGACCGCTCATAAGTTTGCTCACATAAATGCCGAAAGCAGTTTTCCCTACCCTTTTATCTGTCGCATAAAGGCCCATAGATGGTTTTGCTGCTCTGACAGTTCCCGTTTTTTCCCCGAATACTGTCCCTCCTGCAATATATTTCGCTCCGCAAGAAACGGCAATTGAAGCATATTTATTCATAATCTGTCTGTTTACCTGGGGAGAACCGGAAAGTTGAATAACAAGATCAATATCTCTGTCTGAAAGAGCTTTTCTGAGACCTGCCACAGGATCTGAAATACCGTTTGCACGATCTCCTTCCATTATTACTCCCACTCCGAACTCTTTTAAAAATTCGTCATTAAAACTTTCAGGATTTTTTATTTTTTCCGTTCCACCGAGCCATACAAGTTTTACCGGGGTAAAATCAAATTCCTTTATCAACTTTTTTATACCGTCTATGGTATTATCTGCTTTATGGACTCCGTCGATTAATACGGCACCTTTCTTCTGTAATGACATTTTAAATACACCTTCCTTCAATTTTTTATTTCTTTTATTATAATCAAAAATCAATTTTCTGTATATCTTTTTCCAATAATCAAAATTTATATTTTATATAAAAGAACATTATATAGATGATAAATATATACAATTGAAATATATAGATA
>JBEHWP010000454.1:0-5737 GCA_040217665.1 Vulcanimicrobiota bacterium | reverse complement strand
AAGGACTTCCTTTTTATCACATTTACCGGTAAAATAATCAATAAATTTTTCTGTTCTTCTGATTTCATCCTGAAATAAAATTGGTCTTCTGTCAATCATAAGAGTCAGACATGACATGGATATGGATAAAAGCTGAATGGCTGTAATAAGGTTATATAAATTTTCATTGCGAAAAAATGTTTCTATTTCTTCCAGAGATATGAATAGTAAATGAATAGCCATGTAAAAAGAATTAAATAAAAATATGTTCACTCTGTCATGTTCTTTCAAATTATCTTCTTCAAGTATATCCAGTAAAGGAACAAGCATATGCCGTAAAGATTTAATCGTATTGACTTCATTATGTCTTATGTCTTGCAATAATATATCCGGGCCATCAGGAGCTTTTATAAATTTATTTATGATATTTTCTACAGCCTTTAAACCTTCCGGCACGTATGCTATTTTAGTGTTTATGAGATTTAATAAATGGTAAGCCCGTGAGGACAGAGGCTCTTTCATGGATGCTCTTCCAGACAAAAAAATCAGTTCTTTCCGTAAGTCTTCATTCACGAAAATCTCTATAATCATAAGCGATTCTGCAGAGCCCGGAACGGATACATTTGAAAGTTCTTTTTTTATCTTTTCCCTGTACAGGTGATTTATATTATCTATTTTTTCCGAAATACAAAGGATTGATGCAATATATTCGATTATATAAAGACCGGTACCGGCAATAGCAATTAAATCATTAAAGTTTATTTTTTCTATTACGGGAAATTTTCTTTGAAATGGGTCCGATAGTAAACATTTATGTGTAACTCCGAGCTGTATAACAGTAAATGCTCTGTTTTTTTCAGCCAGAATATTTAAATGTTTTCTTATTAATCTGCTTTTAGACTGGCAAAAGCCTGCTTTTAAGAGTCTTTCGCAGTCATGAACTGTCAGAGAAACAGGTGCATACAGAAAACTCTCTTTTAACTGATAGGTTTTTAATACCAGTTCATAAGGTTCTTCCATCGTTTGACTGTCTTATTTTAGCTGTTGAGTTTACTGCGCAATTCCGTAATATGTGCATGCCAGTTCGGATAATCATCTTTATTTTCTTCCCATAATTCGCGCAATTCAGAATTGTCAGATAGAACACGATCGACCATGGTGATTGCTTTTGTGACCAGAGATGAAACATCCAGCGTATTGTGTGCATTAATCCAGTTTAGAGCGTTTTCAGGTAGACCGTCACCGGATTTGTTTTTTATTGCCTGTATAATTTCTGCTGCTGCAAGAATAATTTCACCGTCTGGTGCTTCAAGATAGTTCATATCTTCCGGATTTAATGCAGCCACAAGTACAGAATTATCATCACTTTCCTCAAGCTCCCATAACCAATCAGACGCTCCGTCATTTTCAAACGTTTTTACTCCCCATGTACCCATAGTTACCATTCTCCTATAGTTTTATCTGTCATTGGAATTTTTCAGTGGTTAATTTTTAATTAAAAATTATTTCTAAATAAAAGATTCTTTCTTGAAGTAAAATATCCTGCATAATATAATTTCGCAATCAACATTACACTTGAAAGATTGGTTTTGCAGGAAAATCAGGACTTTTGTATAAGAATCTTACCTGTTTGTTAACTCATATTTCATAAAGAAGGGGTGGACAGTACAATGAAAAAATTAATTTCTTTTGATTTCAACAATATGTTTTCTTCCTCAATAGGAACAAAACATGGCGTAACTGAAGAAGATCTCAGAAAATGGACTCCTGTGGCTCATGAGGCACAGGAAAGAATTAAGGAAGTAATAAAAAACAGGGAAAATAGAATAAAGATAGGCCTTGAATGGATACAGCTGGGAGAACATGATCCTTCTGTATTAGAAAAAATTACGAAAACTGCAGACTATATATGTAAAAATTTTAAAAATGTTATATCCCTCGGTATAGGCGGTTCCTATCTGGGACTTAAAGCCGCACAGGATGCACTTGCTTCTCCATATTACAATGAGTTTGAATCTTTAAGGAAAGGGAGACCGAAGATTTATTTTGAGGGAAATAATCTTGATCCAACTACAATAGGAGCGCTTCTTAAAAATCTGGATCCTGGGGAAACATGTATAACGGTTATCTCTAAATCAGGTGAGACGACAGAGACAAAAGTCGCTTTTGATATTGCGAGAAACTGGCTTAAAAGTCATGTCGGAGAAGAAAACTATGGAAAACAGATAATTGCCATTACAGATCCTTCATCAGGGTCATTGAGAAAACTTGTAACATCCATGCAGGAAAAAGACAGAGAAAATTTTATTGATTTTTCTGTATTCCCCGGAGTGGGAGGAAGATTTTCAGAGTTCAATATAGGACTCCTTCATCTCTCCCTTATGGGAGTTAATCTGGAGGAAATATTTGCCGGTATAAGAGATATGAAAGACATTTGTTTTCGTCATGATGTCCTTAAAAACCCGGCATTACTTTATGCCACTTTACAGTCTATTCTTTATCTGGAAAAGGGTAAATATATTTCAATTATGATGCCTTTCTCTGAAGGGCTTAAATCCACTTCTGAATGGTATGTACAGCTCCTTGCGGAAAGTCTCGGGAAAGAATACAGGAGAAAGATAATTAAAGATAATGGTCTTGAGCTATGGACAGATGATACAGAAACAAGGGTAAACAGAGGAAGGACACCTGTTCCCTGCAGAGGTACAAATGATCTTCATTCCATACAGCAGAATAATATAGGAGGAGAGAACAACAAAACCCTTACGCTGGTAGAGGTTCAGGATTTTGGCACAGACATGGAAGTTCCTGCCCTGAGCGGAGAACTGCTTGCAGGCAGAAAACTTTCCGAATTAATGTCCCTTGCCGTAAGAGCTACCGAATGGGCTCTTATGAGAGCGGAAAAACCGAATATGACCATAGTAATGCCGGAAGTATCTCCTTATACATGGGCACAGCTGCTTTATTTCTTTGAGATTGCCACGACCTATGAAGGGGAATTCCTGGATGTTTACGCATTCCATCAGCCCGGAGTGGAAGGTTATAAGAATTATATGTATAAATGTCTCGGTAAGGAAGGACTTAAAAAAGAGATAATTGAAGAAATAGATAGTAATCCTCTCAAGAAGCTTGATGAATATATTATTCGGTGAAAGGTGAGGAGGAATTCCAGCAGGGGACAGGTTTCAGGGATGGGTAATAACTTATCTGGAGCAGCACTAAGTACCGTAACAGGTAAATTGGTACCCAAAAAAATATGGAATACGCTCCTGTCCCTGTCCGGACTCTTCCGGAAAAGATATGATCCTGTTGCGTGGCAAACTGGTTTTGCAGACTGTTAATATTTTGCGTCTATATAATTTATAACTCTCTTTTACTACGGCATATCTTTTCCTCCAGAGCCCGGCCAGGGACAGGTTTTAGAAATGGGTATGAACTTATCTGGAGCGGTATAAGTAAAGAGTAATCGGTGAGCAGTGAGCAAAAAAAATCAGCTATCACTGCTCACATTGTCTTATTTCTTTAACGTTTTATTTATAAGAGTTTTATCCGGCAACTCTCCTGCTTCTGAGTAGACCACTTTCCCGTTCATGTCTACGAGAACATTCAATGGTATATACATGACATTATAGGGATCTCCTGTGGAATTCTCCGGGTCGAGTAATATTCTGTATTTTATGCCTTCGTCCTTTATGACCTGTTTCACATCATTTATGGACTCGTCAGAGTTAATTGCAAGAATTTCAAAATTTTTGCCTTTGTAGATTTTATATAATTCATTCAATTCAGGAACCTCCTGAATACAGCCTCCTCAACCTGTGTTCCAGAAAACAATAAGAACTGCTTTTTTGCCTTTGTAACTCTTCAATTCCACTGTTTTACCCGACATATCTTTCAGAGAAAAATTCTTTGCCATTGTGCCTACTTTCGGGCCTCCCGTATCTTCTGCATAAGACGGTGATATAAAACCGGCAGAAATTACATAAAATAAAAAGCATGTTATAAGTAAAAATTTCATTTTTCCTGTCATAATAATTCACCTCCTTTTCATATAGAAATACCAAGTCTGTGAAAAAAGAATAACTTTTTTTATAAATTTTGTCAATTACCACAGATAATATATATATTTATTCGCCATGACACAAAACGGGTAAACTGTGACGGAAAAAAGTAATTTGTTTATATGAGAATCGTAATGCTTTACGGGAGGAAAAGATTCTCATCCTTCGTTGTGACCGAAACGATACTGGTTGTTACATGCTTATACTCTGTACCACTCCAGGTCAGCAAGTAATTCCCTTTATCCTTTTTATTTGATATAATATAAATTATAGATTTTTAATATTATTGACCTGAGCATAAGCATTTAATAAAAGTTTTACTCCCGTTACGCGTCACGGGTAAAGATAATTTAAAAGTATAGGAATTTTCATTTTTGACCAGGATTTATAGGATTTATGGGATTACCAGGATGATAAATAGAATTACTTTACTTGAATTTTCTAATCCCGGTAATTCTTTAATCCCGAACATCCCGGTCAAAAATAAAGCTTTAGATGAAAATTATAGAGAGGCATTTTATCTAAATAATTTAAACGGAGTTTATTGATGAAAGAACTGTACGTGTCCATGTTTGACCTGATTATGTGTATGTCCGGTGCTATGGATATGATTAATCCCTCTGTAGTGGATCACCATAAAAGGGTTGCTTATATTGCATTTTGTATAGGGAAAGAAATGGGCTTATCTCTGGAAGAACAGAACGAACTTATTCTTGCAGGACTTCTGCATGACAGTGGTGCTTTATATTTAAAGGAGAGACTGGCAACTCTTGAATTTGAACAGGAAAACCCTTACAGTCATCCAGAAAGAGGTTATTTATTACTGAAGAATTTTCAGCCTTTTCATAAAATAGCCAGTCTGGTTCGTTATCATCATACCCCGTGGTCAAACGCCATAAACTGTGATAGAGATATTCCCCCTGGAAGTCATATCCTTAATCTGGCAGATAGAATAAGTGTACTTATTGACAATAAAGAAAAAAATATTCTCTGGAAGAGTAAAAAAATTATTGAAAAAATTAATAATTTTTCTGAATTATTCAATCCTTATTTTCTGGATATTTTTAACAGATTATCTGATAAAGAATCGTTCTGGCTTGATGCATCGTCTCCATCTATCGGTTTTATTCTTTCCATAAGGACAAAATTACCGTCAATTGAATTAAATCTGAAAGAACTTGTCAATCTGGGAAAACTTTTCTGTCAGATTATAGATTTCAGAAGTCACTTTACTGCTACCCATACGAGCGGTGTTGCTGCAACTGCTGAATGTCTGGCCAGACTGTCAGGCTTTTCTGAAAGAGAATGCCATTTGATGCGACTGGCAGGGTATCTTCATGATCTCGGTAAACTTGCAGTACCTGCAGAAATTTTGGAGAAGCCCGGCAAATTAACAGAAGAAGAATTCGGTATTATTCGTTCTCATACATACTATACTTATGTTACACTCGAACATGTCAATGAATTCGACATTATTAACAGCTGGGCTTCTTTCCATCATGAAAGACTTGATGGTAGAGGATATCCATTTCGTCTCAATAAACAGGATTTATCCATAGGATCGCGAATTATGTCTGTAGCGGATGTATTTACTGCCCTGACTGAAGACAGACCATATAGAACCGGTATGGATAGTGAGAAAACAATGAAAACTATCCGGACTATGGCAGAAAATTCAGCTCTTGATAAGCATATTG
>JBEHWP010000453.1:0-5758 GCA_040217665.1 Vulcanimicrobiota bacterium | reverse complement strand
ATGGCAAAAAGCCGTAATTAGAATCCATTCACACTTCACCCTTTACCTGTATTATTCTTTTTTGCCCTTATAATCACTTACCAGTGCATCAAAACCTTTAACTACTTCAGGAGGATCACGTTTTTCCGGCTTTGGTCTCTCAAATACTTCGACAAGTCTGGCAGCCAGATTCTCATAAAGCCATATAAGATAATCAGGGAAAGGTTTTTTCTTATCCAGATTTGCTGTCGGTATAAGTACTTTTATTAATTCAAGGCTATGAGCATAAGCCAGATCATTTATAGTTTCTCTGGTTTTTATGCCCTGCTTCCCATCCTGTTTTATTGAGCCAATTTTTGCTACAATTTTTTCTATATCTTCATCTGACAGTGAAAAACTTCCCGGCAAAAAAGCTTTAGTTTTTTGTACAGAAGCTATTTCATATTCGTCGTCATCTTCATATTCGTCTTCATCTTCATATTCGTCTTCTTCTTCATATTCGTCTTCTTCATCTTCCTCTAGCTCAATCTCATCAATGTCTTCATCGTAATCATCTTCGTCTTTATCAGTTAAATATTCATCATCTTCAGCTTCATCAGATTCAAATTCATCATCTTCAGCTTCATCATCTTCAGCTTCATCAGATTCAAATTCATCATCTTCAACTTCATCAGATTCATCAGTTTCAACACCTGTATCATCAAATTCAAATTCATCTTCAACACCTGTATCATCAAATTCGAATTCTTCTTCCTCTTTTCTTTCCTTTTTCTCTTTTCTCTTTTCTTTTTTTACGTCTTTCTTTTTCTCTTCACTGACAGTGCTGTCTTTTCCGCTGTCCTTCTTCTCCTCTTCAGCCTTCTTCTCTTTTTTCTCTTTCTCAATCTTTTTTTCTTTCTTCTCTTGTTCCGATTTCTTTTCTTTCTTCTCTTGTTCCGATTTCTTTTCTTTCTTCTCTTCTTCAGACTTTTTCTCTTTCTTCTCTTCTTCAGATTTCTTTTCTTTCTTCTCTTTCTCAGACTTTTTCTCTTTCTTCTCTTCTTCAGATTTCTTTTCTTTCTTCTCTTTCTCAGACTTTTTCTCTTTCTTCTCTTGTTCAGATTTCTTTTCTTTCTTCTCTTCCTCTGATTTTTCTTTTATACTATCTTTCTTTTTTATTTTTTTTGCCATCTAATAACTCCCCATTTCTTTATTAAATTATTTACTATATTTTTGCACTTTTTCATAATTTCCTTGTTTTTACTGGCTTTATATAGGTTTTGGTTTCTGGGTTCTGAATTTTAATCTTTCTAACACAGCACCTGCCACATAAAAATTAAATAGATTATTTTTTTTACAATTTTTTAAATCTGCAAAAGTATAGATTATTATTAGCCATAATAAATCATCTATCAACATTTCCGCCTTGGATCCATGACATTCTGATTACACAGATATCAGGATTTACTTAATTTTTCCAACACCAGTTTTCTTACTTCTCTTGTCATATCTTTAATTTTATTCAGAATCTGGTTTACTTCTTTTTCTATTCTATCTGTAAAATCTGTATCTTTTATAGATTTCAAATTTATCTTTATATTATAATAGGCTCCTTCTGATGCTGCATAAGCTGTAAGTGCTGCAACCCCTGCATCACTTATAGAATTTATATTGCCTTCTACAGCAGCTTTTTTTGCTAATTCAAGAGCTCTGAGGCTATATTTTAAAATATTCACAGGTATTAATGTAGCTTTTTTAGTAGCTTCCTCCAGTGCGGAATCACGAATATTCATTTCATCTTCTGTTTTCTTTGGAAGAGCCATAACTTCCATAACCTGATTAAATGCTTCAGTGTCTTTATATACACCTTCCAGAAATCTATTCTTTAATTCCTGTGCTTCTATGGATAATAGTTTCATTTCGGGCCATTTTTCTTCATAACTTTTTTTACCAAAGGTCAGGTTTGCTACCATAGAAGAAAGAGCGGCACTTATAGCACCGCATAATGATGCGGCACTGCCTCCGCCCGGTGCCGGAGATGAACCGGATAACTCATCTATGAATTTATTTACCGGCAGATCTATAATAGTTTTCCTTTTTAAAACTCTGTATTCTATAATTTTCTTTTCAGGAGAAAAGGGAGACAGCTGATCAAGGCCCATAGACTTTACAGCTATGTTAATCACTTCTTCTTCCGGTATTCCCGGACAGGCTCCCTGTTTTTCAAGGAAATATCTTCCTGCCATAATCATCGCTTCTTTAGGTATGAGGCCTATCAATTCACTTCCTGTCACAATGACTCCGAATTTATCTGCTTCTTTTCTTATTTCTTCAAATGCTATATGAGGTGGTGTTACCCTGTAAGAGGTAAGATTAATTGAAACCTGGCACTGACCGTATTCTTCTATATACCAGCCCACTGCCTTTAAACATTTTAATTTGCCGGGTATTTTTATAGTATTACCGGCATCATCCTTTACTATCTTACCATATTCATCCCTTTTTGCTCTCCCGGCCTCTCTTATATTCATAGCGATTTCATTTGCAATTTTTCTATTTTTTGTATTCAAATTTACATTATAAGCTATGAGAAATTCTCTTGCTCCTGTTACAGTTGCCCCGGATCTTATATTAAAGACCGGCTGTCCGAAATCAGGTGCCCAGGCACGGTCTTTAAACCTTTCCTCAAGTCCTTCATATTCCCCTTTTCTTATACATGCAAGGTTTTTTCTTTCCGGCAATCTTGCAGCTTCTTCATATAAATAAACAGGTATATGTAACTCTTCCCATACCTCCTGTCCCAGTTCTTCCGCAAGTTTTACACATTCTTCCATAGTTACTTCACTTACAGGTATAAAAGGACATACATCGGTAGCCCCTATTCTGGAATGGGCACCTTTATGTTTTGACATATCTATCAATTCAGCTGCTTTCTTTATGGCATTAAAGGCAGCAATTTTAACCTGCTCCGGTGGACCTATAAATGTAACTACAGTTCTATTTGTATCCATACCTGGATCAACATCTAAAAGCATTACATCCGGGACAGAGGCAATTTCATCTGTTATAGCTCCTATTACAGCTTTGTCTCTTCCTTCACTGAAGTTTGGAACACATTCGACAAGTTTCAATATAATCACCTCAAAGTTAAATTATTTAGATAAACTGCTTCCACATAATGTTCATCTAAACCTTTATTTTACGCCATTAAAAATGAAAATTCCCGTAATTTTAAATTAAGAAAAACAAATTCCTGCGAGATTAAAGATATCGTAAAATATTTTAACATTTTTACTATTCCTTAGCAAGGTTTTTCTCTCTCAGGACTTGACAAAATATAATATATATATGATATTGAGTTTAACATATATTTCCTGGCCTGACCATAAACAATGTAATAAAAGTTTTCCTCTCTTTCCACGGCACTGGAGCAGATATATATTATTTATACTCACTACAATAGTTTTCCTGAAGGGAGGTGTTATTTTTGAAGGTACATATTTCCATTACAGGGCCTCTGAAAAAAGCCGGAGGAAAATCTGAAATCGAAATATACACAGACAGAAAAAAAAATATAAAAGACTTACTTCTCGAACAAGGATATAAAGAAGAAGAACTTGAATTTATAATGTGTTTTTTAAATGACAGACCTGTTGCTATGAATACTGAAGTGAAAGATAAAGATAAAATATGTCTGACAGTAATGGTTGACGGAGGATAAATGTTAACAATTTAACGGTAAAGGAGATATAGAACCGTAACAGACAACAGAATTATATATGAACCCTGCCGGACTGAACGGTATAAACAAACAGGAAATGTCAGTTAGTAAAAGAAATATATCATAGTGTAGGTAAGAGGAATTTATGACAGACCATATAAACAAAAAGACAGACGAATATATAAAGACTTATTTTGCTTCCCCTGAAAGAGCACCGGCAGAAGATCTGAAAAAACAGATAGATTTTGCCATAAATAATCCTATTATACAGGTTGTTCTGGAGTCTGTAGAAGGCTTTGTTATTATTTTAAATGAACATCGTCAGATACTCGCCGGGAACAGAGAGATTCTTGATATGCTGGGAACAGAAGAATCGAAAAAAATTACAGGCATGAGACCTGGTGAATTATTGAACTGTATTCATGCTGAAGAAGGGCCCGGCAGGTGCGGAACGTCCAGATACTGTAATACATGCGGAGCAGTTATTTCTATTTTAAGCTGTCAGGCTACATCGCAATCAGTAAAAGGTGAATGTAATATGGTCATGTACAAAAATAACAGACTGGAAAATATTGAATTTCAGGTTCATGTTACACCTGTTAATATAAATGACTGCAAATTCTTAATATTTGTTTTACAGGATATAAGTTCAATAAAGCGGCGCGAAGTTCTGGAACAGGTATTTTTTCACGATATTAATAATATACTTACAGGACTTATAGGATGGACTCAGATGCTGAAAAATACCGATCCCGTAAAAGCTGCAAATAAAATAATAGAACTGTCTGATTATTTAAAACAGGAATTTAACTATCAATATAATCTTTATCTGGCTGAAAAAGGAGAATTAAATATAAAAAATACCTGTGTAGATACAGGGCATATTTTTAACAGGCTGGAAACACTCTTCGGCAATAATAAATTTAAAAAGAATAAACATATAGTTTTTCATAATAATACCGGTAACATATCTTTTGCTACAGAAACAACTCTTATTATGAGAGTTCTTATTAATATGATTAAGAACGCACTTGAAGCGACGGAAAAAGACGGAACGGTAAAAGTGTATGCCAAAAAAGACGGAGAACATCTGGTATTTTCCGTACATAATAAAGGTACAATTCCTGAAGACATAGCACTTAATATATTCAAACGTTCATTCAGCACAAAAGAAGGAAAAGGGAGAGGTATGGGTACATACAGTATGAAACTGTTCGGAGAAAATTATCTGGGAGGTAAAGTTACTTTTACTTCAACGGAAAAAGAAGGGACAACTTTTTCTATATCTCTTCCTTTATATATTGAGCCATGAAAATACTATCGTTCTAATAATTTGCCGGAGTTATTTTTCTTACAGTTCTTAACGCTCTGCGGGCAAGCTGTTTAAAGTTGATGGTTGAGATTTGAGAATTGATCAACTCTCAAATCTCAACCATATAATAGTTTAACCGGAATAAAAATGCCTATACCTTTAAATTATATAGACGCAAAATATTAACAGTCTGCAAAACCAGTTTGCCACGCAACAGGCTCATATCTTTTTCGGAAGAGTCCGGCCAGGAACAGGTTTTAGAAAAAGGTTTTACGATTATTATGTCGAACTAAATTTTATAATAATATATGGAGGTTTTTGAATATTGGAGCAAAAAGAAGTCAGTATTTCCAATGAAAAGATAAAAGAACTGGATCTCTTGAAGTCCCGTTTTATTTCCCTTGTATCACATGAATTTCGTACACCTCTGACGACTATTTTATCTTCTATAGAATTACTTGAAAATTACAGTGAAAAACTTGTAAAAGAAGAAAAAAATCAAATTTACTGCAGTATTAAACATGCAATAGACAGAATGACCATGTTACTTGATAATGTTTCTATTCTCGGTAAAGTTGATTCAGGCAGGCTGACCTTCAGACCGGAATCTGTAAATCTTGAAAACTTCTGCATGTCTCTGGTAGATGAATTAAAAGTCTCAAGCAACAGAATAATCTTCTCTTATGAAGGTATATATAATAATGTATCTGTTGAC
The DNA here is from genome assembly GCA_040217665.1 of Vulcanimicrobiota bacterium. Lineage (GTDB taxonomy): Bacteria > Vulcanimicrobiota > SpSt-956 > SpSt-956 > JAKJGF01 > CALARM01. The sequence goes on along the minus strand of JBEHWP010000453.1, from coordinate 52 downwards.
AGAGGCCTGCTCAGAAATATTCTTTTAAATATTCTCTTAAATGCCCTGAAAT
>JBEHWP010000452.1:0-5764 GCA_040217665.1 Vulcanimicrobiota bacterium | reverse complement strand
ACAGATCTGTTCTGCATAATCACATCTCGGATGGAAGACACAGCCTGAAGGTTTGTTTATCAGATCAGGTGTCTGGCCTTTTACCGGTTTACGTTTTATCGTGTCTCCTTCAATAGAAGGAATGGAGTTAAGGAGTCCCATTGTATAAGGGTGAAGGGGTTTATCAAATAAAAGATCTGCATCACAGAGTTCAAAAATTTTTCCTGCATACATGACCCCTATGGTATCCGCAAGTTTTGCCACTGCGCTCATATCGTGGGTTATAAAGATCATGGTCTGGCCGGTTTTTTCATGTATTTCTTTTAAAATATCAAAAATATAGGACTGGGTGATTACATCAAGAGCAGTGGTCGGTTCATCGAGTATGATAAATTCCGGTTTTAAAATCATAGACATGGCGATGATTACCCTCTGTCTCATACCTCCGCTCAGTTCATGGGGGAAAGCATTCAAAACTCTTTTCGGTTCGAGTCTTACCATGCTGAGTAATTCCTGAAGTCTTTTACGATATTCTTCACTGCCGGGATTTTCGCCGTGATCTGTTACCGTATCGAATATCTGTGATTTTATGCGTACAGTGGGATTAAGGGCATTCTGGGCAGCCTGAAAAACCATAGAAGCTTTTCGCCATCTGAAGTTCCTGACTTCATGAGGTGACATCTTTAAAATATCTTTTCCTTCAAATAAAATTTCACTTTCAGGAGAGATCTTTCCGTTAGGTGCAAGTATTCTCAATACTGCCCCTGTAATTGTGCTTTTTCCGCTTCCAGATTCTCCTATAAGGGCAGTAATTCTGCTTTTTTTTACATCAAAGGTTACCCCATCGACAGATTTTACAAGGCCTTCACGGACCTGATAATCTACCCTTACATTTTTAAATTTTATACAGGAATTACTATTTATTTCAGATATTTTTTGAAATTCATTCATTATCTTTCAGTCACAATTTATATGGACAGATTGCTTAAACCAAACAATTTATCTGCCCAATCAGGTTCTTTTTTATTATTATAATTTGCTTCAGTTAACAACAATATTCTATAAGAAAAATGAAAAAACCTCTAATAAACATTTTGTAAATGTGTAATTTAACATTTTGTTAAGATAATTTTAACTTAACTTGATCTACTTCAGATTTATCTGTCGAAAAAGCTATCAGAGAAATTTTTGAACATATTGAAGCAGGGAATAGATAATTGTAATGTATATAATTTAAATCTATAAATTAATAATCTATATATTGATGATATAGAGATTTTAGATTTATATATTGTTTTTATCTGTTGGATTTCTCTTTTACAATAAGTTTCTTTCAAATACTTTTGAAAAATTTCGAAAAAGATTAACGGGTTTTATCGTTATTTTAATCTATTAATTTCCATTGTATAGATTTAAAATTTATACATATAATGAGGATTATATAGATAAAACTCAATTATTAAGAATATTTCAGGTTTTGCCTGGTAAATTTTATTTTTTCTCCTTATAATTTTTAAAGCTTCCTGGTTGTTTTTTACGATTTCATCATATTCATCGTCTGAGATTGTAAGAAAATTACAATTCCATTCATTATAATTCTTATGCAGATCGATTGCATTATAATAACATTGTACAGCATCTTCATATTTTTCATTGTTGAATAAAATGTTTCCTCTCCTGGCAGGGCAGGAAAAAAATATTTATGAAATATGATATATAGAAGTTTTATGGTGAAATTATTAATGTAATAAAATGATGTCCTGAGTTCCTGTTCTATTGTACGTTTTAACTCACCATACGGTGAGCATATTACGGGATACATATAAGAATTAATTAAAAGAGGTTGAATTATACTTATGCAGATTATTACCGTATAATGAAATATGAACGAACCGATTTTTTGAATTGCTCCTCTTTTCTCTCTACACATTTTCTATGTTCTCTCCGTTAAAATTTTGATAATTTATATTATTGCAAAACCAGTGCCAGAATGATTTAACTCAGAAAAAGTTAATGAATTTTTCCGACTGTGTGATTGCAGTGAAAAAGAATATACGGTGGGGAAATGAAATCTATAACATTTCAGTATTAAATAATAAAGGGATTATTGTATTAAAAATAGAATATAAGCAAAAATAAAAATAAATAGTAAAGGAAGTGTATTTATGCGTGATTCATACAGTACGTCAGGCAATGAATCCTGGTTTACAAGGATAAAAAATGCTATTGTCGGTGTCTTAATAGGTATCATTATGTTTATTGCTTCCTTCCCTGTTTTATTCTGGAATGAAGGCAGGGCCGTCAGAACTGCTCAGAGCCTTGCAGAAGGATCGAAAAGTGTTATATCTGTCAGTTCCGATACAGTGGATAGGGGGAATGAAAAAAAACTTGTCCACCTGACAGGTCTTGCAACAACAAAAGAAACCCTTACGGATTCCTTATTTAATGTTTCGGAAAAAAATGCAATTAAATTGATAAGACATGTCGAAATGTATCAGTGGAAGGAACATAAAAAGAGTGAAAGCAGAAAACAGGTCGGCGGAAGTAAAAAGACTGTAACAACCTATAGTTATGACAGAGTATGGTCTGATGATGTAATTAATTCGCATAAATTCAATAAATCTCAGGGACATGAAAACCCTTCTCAGATGCCTTATTCAGGAGAAGAAAAACAGGCAAATGATGTTACTCTGGGCGCATTTACACTCTCAAAATCTCTCATAAATGAAATTACAGGCAGAATACCTGTTCAGATAAGTGCCGATACCCTTCCTGCCGGATTGACGGATAAACTGGAAGTAAGCAGTAATTGCTACTATCTGGGCGATAATCCTTCCAGTCCTCAAATAGGTGATACGAGAATATCCTTTGAAGTTGTAAAACCTGTAACAGTAAGTATTGTTGCCAGACAGACAGGAAAAACCTTTGAACCATATCAAACAAAAGCAGGAGATGTTATTGAACGTCTGGAAATGGGAGAAGTTTCCGCTGACGGCATGTTTAAACATGCTCAGGAAGAAAATAATATTTGGACATGGATTCTCAGGGCTGTCGGATTTATACTTATGTTAATAGGACTGAATTTAATATTTGCTCCTATCGCAGTATTTGCCGATGTTATACCATTTATCGGCAGCCTTATCGGCGGAGGCATATTTTTATCATCTCTCTTTGTATCTCTCATACTTTCAAGTATAACTATATCGATTGCATGGCTATTTTATCGTCCTCTTATCGGAATTTTACTTATAGCAGGAGGTTGTTTAGCAGGTTTTGCCATAATGATGCTTATAAAAAAGAAAAAATAACTGCTGAATTACTGTAGGGATTTTGAAAATATTCAATAGATTGATATTGTATAGATTTGTATTGTATACTATTGGATTACCTTGTTCTCAATCTCGGATCAAAGAGTTCATCCACGCCGGAGGCGAAATTTATGAGGCTGTACTGAAAAATTACTATGGCACACATAGGGGAGATTAAATAGGAATAAGCCTTCGGAATATATATAGCTCCAGTCTGAAAGGCAGCCATGTTGAGCATCATACCCCAGTTTTGAACTCTGAGCGGAACCAGTCCGAGAAGCATAATTCCGACACTTGCCGTAATGGCTCCTTTTGCGATATTTATGAAATTTATCGTTATATATGGCATCATGTTAGGCATAAGTTCTTTAAACATTATATGATATGTGCTCATACCCATGATACGGGCAACTTCAATAAATTCTTTCTTTTTCAGTGTCAGTATCTGTGATCTTATGGATCTTGCAAGGGCAGGCCATGACCAGAGAGCAAGAATAAGACCGAACATAATGGGGTTTTTTATCCTGAAAAGGGCTGCGAAAATTGCCATGACAGGAAAACTCGGCACAGTTAAAAGAACATCTATCAGTCTCATCATAAAGGCATCGTATTTTCCTCCCAGAAGTCCCGCAGAAAGTCCTGTAGATACTGCGATAAATATACCGAAAAATCCTGTAGAGAATGCTATAAGCATAATATCCCTTGAACCATGAATTAACTGTATTAAAATATCCCTTCCCGCATAATCTGTACCGAGAAAATGCGACAGAGAAGGAGATTGAAAGCGATTTATATAGTCAGGCGTCATGTCCAGAGGAATAAGAATTGGTCCCAGAAGTGCTGTAAGGAAAAATATACAGAGCATGATGAACCCGAAGAAAGCTCTCCTGTTATGCTTTATGATTTTAAAAGAACTCCACAGATTTTTCAATATGTATATAATTCCTTTCTATAGAATATTTATCTATAAATTTAAAATATACACAATTGGATTTACTTTATCGATATATGTATTTTTTACGGTTAAAATTATCAGATTTCAGCTAAAAAATCAAAACTTTGAAAATGTGAAAATTGATTTTTATTGGATACTATATAATTAAAAAATATATAATTAAAATCTATATAATGGTAATCTATATATTTTTATTCAATAAAATATGAATCCATAGAATATATAAATTATTCAAGTTTAATTCTGGGATCTAATTTTGTATAAACTACATCTGCCACAAGATTTGCCAGAATAACTGCCACTGTGGTTACAAGAAATAATCCCTGTATAAGGCTGTAATCTCTTGTATTTATAGCCTGTCCGAAGAAATACCCCAGTCCCGGATAGCCGAATATTGTTTCTACCAGCATGGATCCTCCAAGCATAGTGGCAAGTGTTATGGCAAGACCTGTAATCTGTGGTATTATGGCATTTTTCCCCAGATATTGCGTTAAAATTCTTGTTTCAGTAAGTCCTTTGGCTCTTGCAACATTGATATAATCTTCTCCCAGAATACCTGTTGCACTTGCTTTCATGGCAAGAGCCCATCCTCCTATTGCCTGAACGGAAAAAGCCATAACAGGTAATATGGCATGATAGAGGACATCTAAAATAAAGGGAAGGTTTAATCCGGGATCTACGTCGGGGCCATATGGGCCGCGCATGGGAAACCATCTCAGATTTACTCCCAGTACTACAAGTAATATGAGACCTATGAGAAAATCGGGAACAGCCTGGGTAACAGTGGCATACAGAGTAACAAGAGGTTCCAGAATGGTTTTTCTCTTCCAGGCTATGACAGCTCCCAGAAAAGAACCGGCAATGAAACTGAACGTTACAGACAGAGATGTTATAAGAAGAGTCCAGGGAAGAGATTTCCATATGATAACAGATACGGGAATTCTGTATGTAAGGAAATAACCGAGATTACCATGAAATACCAGATTTCCTATATATTTAACATACTGGATATATACAGGCACAGTGGGATCATAATTCATCATTGTTTTTGCGATTTCTCTTGCTTCATTATAGCCTATACCCTGCTGCATCTGAATCTGAAGAGCCCATGTATGAATAATGTCTCCCGGCATCTGGCGGACAAGAAAAAAAGTAAAGGTCATTGCCACTAGAATTGTAATAAGAGATATGAAAATTTTTCTGCTTAAAACTTTTATCTGATATCTCATAATATTTCATTATTCAATACCAAATCGTAAAATTCCTACCTGTGAAAATTTTATATGGTGGGGAATTTTTATTTTTATAGATAATTTAAAGGTATGGAAATTTGCATTTTTAATGTTGTAAAATCAAAATTTATATAGGTGTTAGGTGTTAGGTGTTGGATAATTATAAACCTAAAATCTGACACCTAAAACCCCAAACCCAATTATAATTGTAGATTTATATGTATATATTTAATATCTATATATTTCAATTGTATATATTTGCCATCTATATATTTAATATCTATATATTT
>JBEHWP010000451.1:0-5765 GCA_040217665.1 Vulcanimicrobiota bacterium | reverse complement strand
CCAGGTTCTGGAGAAAAATATATACCGTATTAACAGCCAGTTGTAAATTAAATAGACGCAAAATAGTAAATGTCTGTAAAAACAGGTTCTCTTTCAGGAGGATTATAGATTTTTCGGAAGAGCCTGGCGGTGGAAAGGTATGGGGCGACTTTTCGGATAGGCTCGACATGGCGTATGGGGGGGGAAAAACAAAGTTATTTGAAAGAATAATTTATAAAACTGTAAAAACATGTTATACTCAGTTAGGAGATTACTGTTTTATGAGAATAGGAAAATCAGATTTAAAAGATATATTAGTACCTATGGAATATAGGGAATTAACGCCTGTGGAGACTACGTGCGTCTACCTGAAGTTTTTCAGCCGAAGGCAAGCACGGTCAATGAGACAGGAAGCCTACGAATGAATTCGCAGGTAATTCACGAGAGCATAAGTGAAAACCCATTAACTGATAACATTGTAGGAATAAGCCTGGAAGAAATAAATATGAAACAGGGACGAGAAAAAAGATCAAAATATTTATTTTAAAATGTCACATATTAAAAAATTTCAAGTATCATGAAAGCCAGGAGATATGAAATGAAACTTCCGCCTTTACCTGATGAGTGGATGAAACCGGGAGAAAATCCTGAAAAAACAATAATTTACTGGGAAACCCATATAGAAGAATTAACCTTTATCAGAGAATTTATCGGAGATATATTACTCCAGGACAGAGAATATCTCTCCATCGTATGGAACAGACCGGTGCAGCCTGATTATGATAACGGGTGGACAAGAATCTGGATTGTCACAAACATATTACAGGATTACAAAGATCTGATTATAAACGAAAAGCGGTTACCGGCACTGCCGGTTAATATAAAAGAATTGCTTTTATATTTAGATACCCATCACAGTCAGAGAGATATAGCTCTTACAGAGTTAAGCCTCAGAAAACTGATAAGCAGAACTTATGAAGATCTGAGAACATTTTATGGTAAAACGGGCTTTTTGCTTTAAGGGGGGTATATAAAATGAAACACTGTTCGGAAAAAGATTTATTGAATTTTTCAAAAGAAAGAACTCCTCATATAGAGGAACATTTAAGAACATGTTCTTCATGTCTGATGAAATATAATTTTTTAACAATGAAAGTAAGGATGAATTCCTATATTGAATATGAAAAAAGAAAGAAAAAATCTTCCTGTCCGTCCAGGGAACTTCTGTTTGATTACTCTTCAGGAAGAATATCAGGACATGAGAATAAGAAAATTAAAGAACATCTCGCTGTCTGTGAAACATGTGTAAATATATATTTCGATTTAAAACCTGTAAATATGAAATCCCTGTGGCATTCTGTTGAAGAAGCAATATCAAGAGGGACTGATTTTGTAAAAAATCTTTATTTTGTACCGGATCTGGCTTACAGCAGAAAAAAATCGGAAGAAAAGTCCGATAAGGTAAAAGCTTTTATAGGCGATGAAGTCAGGATTGAAATTCCTGCAAATAAAGACGGATATCTGACGGTTATACACTGGAACGGAGAAATTCTTTCTCTACTATTTCCGAATATTCATGAAAAAGACACATCTGTTAAAGAAAAAACAACAAAAATCCTCAGAGGTGTGATTGAGCCGCCTGCCGGGATGCAGTACATTAAAGTATTTATTACAGAAGATAAAATACTGAATCCTGAAGAAATGGATTTCAATGATGCAAATTCAGTGATGAAACATATAGAAGCATTTAGTAAAAAAATCTCCGAAATTGATGACAAAAAGTGGTCTGAAAAAGTAATTACCTGTGAAGTTTTAGAATTTAAGAAATAAATTTATTGTACATATAAAAAGGGCTGTCTCCGATGAGAGACAGCCTTTTTGTTGTCAATTTATTTCTTCAATGCTCGTTTAATATTCTCTATAGACTTCTTCAGTGCATCTTTCATATCACTGTCTTCTTCTGTTTTAGACATTTTTTCCAGAAGGTCCAGAGTTTTTTCATCGCCAATCTTACCGAGTGTTGTAACTGCTATCATTCTGACGAAAATATTCTTATCTGACAGAGCTTCCGTAACATATTGAATAGATTTATCGCTTTTTATCTCTCCCAGTGATCTCACTACAGATGCTCTTACAACGTCACTTTCGCCGTCTTTAAATAACTGGAAAAGTGGTTCTACAGCCTTACTGTCACCGAGCAAACCGAGGGATGATATGGCAGATGTTTTTACTCTCTGGTTCTTATCTTCCAGTGTCTGACATAACGGGTCAACTGCTCTTGTATCTTTAAAATCTCCCAGCACTTTTGCTGCAGTCATTCTCACTGTTTCATCTTCATCTTTGAGCTTTTCAATTATATAGGGAACAGCGTCTGATGAAAAATCTTTAAGTCTTCTGAAAGCATATACTGCATCCACTCTTACTCCCCAGTCAGGATCCTTTAAAGCTTTGATAAGCGGTTTTACTGCCTTTTTATCTTCCAGTTTTCCAAGTGCTTCTGCTGCAATACTTCTTATATTTTCATTTTTATCATGTTCCAGCACATTAATCAAACATGGCACAGCCCTTTTATCACCCAGATTGCCAAGAGCCCATACTGCAGTATGTCTGGTATCATCATCAGAAGACGGATTTTCAAGATCTTCTATGAATTTCTTTACTTTCCGGCTCATAGGAATCTCTTCATCGAAAGATATACTTTCGGCTTTTGCAATAGAATTAACTGAATACCTGTAATTACTACCTGAAAATACAGGAAATAAAGTTAAAAGGAAAGAAAATAATACTAATAATATAGATTGTTTAAAAATCTTTTTATTCACACCGGTCTCCTTTCAAAATATTAAAAACTTGAAGGTGTAGTTACCCATATAGCTTCTACATCTTCGTGGCCTATATTTTTCCAGCTGTAAGAAAGAGAAGAATCCAGATGGACACTGTCACCTTTCTCAAGGACATACCTGTTATTTCCGAAATTAAGCTCTAATTTCCCGGACACAACTATTCCGAATTCTTCACCCTCAGGGTGATAAAAATTCTGTAATGAACAATTACCTACTTTAAATGTTATATACATAGGCTGGAGCTTGTTATTTTCCGTTCTTTTAGAAAGTAACTCAATAGTAATGCCTTTTTTACCGGAAGGTATAGCCCCTCTCTGGTCATTTCTTGTAATAGAAATTCTCTTCACACTGTTATCTTCAAAAAACTGAACTATACTGACATCCAGAGCCCTTGCAATCTTATCAAGACTGGCTATGGACGGAGAAATTTTACTGTTTTCAACCTGGGAGAGAAGGCTATTGGAAAGACCTGTTCTTCTGGACATCTGCCTGATAGATACGCCCTTTTGTTTTCTCAGGTCTCTTATCTTCTTGCCAATATCTTCTATAAGATTATCTACTTCTTTATTAATAAGATTTTTTTCATCTATAATCTTTTCAAGGGTAGATCTTATGTCATCTATCTTAAAAGGTTTCTGTATATAATCATATGCTCCATGTTTTAACATGTCTACAGCACTTTCCAGTGATGGACATCCTGTAAGAATAAGTATGTTTATATCATTATCAATCTCTTTTATCTCTTTAAAAACCTCTGTACCATCTATATCAGGTAATTTCAGATCGAGTATGACTATATGATATATATCCTCTTTTACCATATGTACAGCGTCAAGACCGCATGAAGCAACAGACACAGTATAACCTTCAGTTATCAATAAATCTTCCAGAAACGTACTTACATCTTCATCATCTTCTACAAGCAGGATATGAATGGACTCTTTGTTAATTTATATCACCTCCTGTTGACAAAATATAATATAAAAAAACACTCTTAGCTAACTATAATCAACAAAAAGTAAAAAATGAGTAATGGATAGTAAATCGCGAGAAACGCCCTGTTTTTTTTCACTTTTCACTCTAATGAAATACACTATAAAAACACAAATAAAGTATACTAAAATTATTTTATAATTGCAAGTATTTTATGTATCTGCCAGATTAACCACATAAAAATAACATAATTTTTCGAGCCTCTCGTCAAGGGAAATAAATTTTAAGTTTTCAGGCATAATTTTTGCTATTTCAAGAGCCTTATCAAGATATGATTTGTATAAAGATTTCTTATTTATTACCCCTTCTGTTTCTAAAATATCTTTATAAACCAGTGCCTGAGCAAGTGAAAATTCCGGCATAATTTTTTTAAACTCCTTATGATGCCAGTCGCCTGTACGGATATTAAATTCGTATAACCCCAGGAATCTTTCTCCGTATCGGGAAATAAAATCTATTGTATCCATAATAAAATCCATATCTGTATCATCAAGGGTATAATGAAGGTTTATTCTTGCCCATCCCGGTTTTAAACCATTGTAACCCTGACTGACAACTTCTCTGTAGCGCGTGGAAGTAGCAAGATCTATTCCGAGTAAATAATGTCCGTAAGGGCCGGCACAGGAACATCCTGCCCTGCTCTGTATACCGAAGAGATCATTCTGTAATTTGGAAATATATTTTGGATGAAAATATCTGTCTCTATGTTTTATGTTAAATGAAACTATAGCTATACGATTTTCATATCCTTCAGGCCCCAGGATTTCAATCAACGGATTCTGTTTCCATTTTTCGTAGAAATGTTTGAGATTATGCTTTTCTCTTTCATGTATGGTATTAATGCCTATATAATCCTTCACCTGTAAAGAAAGGGCTGTACGAAGTACCTGAACTATACCGGGAGTGCCCGGCTTTTCTCTTTCTTCTATATCGGCAAGAAAATCATGATTTTCAGTATTTACATAAGAAACCGTACCACCTCCTCCGAAGGTAGGTGCAAGAGTTCTGTCATATATTTTTTCATGAAACATAAGAACTCCGCATGTTCCCGGACCTCCAAGGAATTTATGAGGTGAAAAAAATATACCGTCAAAATAAGATTTACTGTCTTTATGTATATTAACCGGTATATAGGGAGCACAGGCAGCAAAATCAAAAAAAATCAGACAGTCATGTTCATGGGCTATTTCAGCCAGTTTATAAACATCGGTTCTGACACCTGTCACATTTGACGCAGCAGAAAGGGAAGCTATTTTCATTCTGCCCTCCCATCTTCTGTCTTCAAGTTTTTTAATAAAATCTTCTGTTGACACTTCACCGTGACTGTCAAGCCTTACAGGTATGACATCACAGAAACCTTCCCTCCAGGAAACAAGGTTAGAATGATGTTCATAAGGCCCCACAAAAACAACAGGTTTCTTTATATTACATTTTTTTATACAGTCATTCAGGTCATGAAAAACCTTTTTAAAACTCGGAGAAATATAAAATCCCAGGATTTCCATAAGCTTCTGTATAGCTGCTGTTGTACCTGTACCGGTAAATATTACGTGATAGGCGTCTGTAGCATTAACGGCTTTTTTAATAATATGTTCCGCTTCAAAAAATCTTCTCGTAGTAAGCCATCCTGTTTCATCATCTTCCGTATGGGTATTGGCATAATCTTTCTGTAATTCCAGAATATATTTTTCAATAAAGTAGAGGTTTCTTCCCGATGCGGTATAATCAAGATATAACATTAACCTTTTTCCGAAAGGTGTTTCTATAAAATGATTTGATCCTATTATCTGAGATCTTATATAATCAAGTTCTTTACTCATAAATAAATAAAATCCTTTCAATAAAATCTTACTATACTTTTGCAGATTTCTTAAAAACAGCTTTAATTCTTAAATTTAATGCTAATTAGAGTAATTCTAAACCACTCTATTCATAAGTCTGTCAGGAACA
>JBEHWP010000450.1:0-5765 GCA_040217665.1 Vulcanimicrobiota bacterium | reverse complement strand
GCTTTATAAACGTGATGCTCAGAGGGAGAATAATCGATGATGCCATAGGAAAACAGAGGGATTTAACCCTTCTTTTTAAATATATTCTGGCTTATTTTATAATTATGGTTATGTCTATGGGATTATCCTATCTTACCGGTTATCTTTTTATGAGAGTCAGCCAGAAGACTCTTATCAGGCTCAGGACAGATCTCTACAATCATATATTAAAGCTGAATATTGGTTTTTTTCATAAAACACCTGTAGGAGAAATAATGTCCCGCCTTATACCGGAGGTTCAGCAGCTAGGTATTTTTTTATCCCAGATAATCCTTGTGCCTCTCAGCGCAGTAATGAATATTATTTCAGGACTTATTATGATTACTGCCATAGAATGGAGAATGGGATGTGTTGCCTTTGGCATATTCTGTCTCATATTTATATTTCTTCCTTCTCTCAGGGCAGGCCTCAAAGCTCTTACAAAGAAGTGGAGCGAAAAGATGAGGAATATTTCAAAACAGACAGAAGAATCTATATCTCATTACATGGAGATCCAGACAAATAATACCTTTCCATATGAAGAGTATAATTTTTACAGGAGCCTTATGGATTTTTTCGGTATTAACCTTGATATTGCAAAGGTAAATGGTAAAACAACATTTCTGTCACAGTTTTTTTCAGGTCTTGCCACATTAAGTGTCTATGGAGTGGGCGGATTTCTTGTAATAAAACACTGGGGAGAAGCGGATGGACTTACTGTAGGTTCTCTTGTTATTATGACAGGTGCCATAGCAAATATAATCAATCCTGTAAACACTCTTATAGATTTTTCTCAGAGATACCAGGAGGCTCTAGTTAAATTTGATATGGTTTCCGATTATCTCAATATACCACAGGAAATGACAGATGGAAAAGATAGCCGTGAATTAGATAAAATTTCCGGAGAAATACATATAAATAATCTGTTCTTCGGTTTCGAACAGGCAAAAAAGATATTGAAAAATATAAATCTTCATATCAATTCCGGAGAGCATATTGCTTTTGTAGGACCTGCAGGATGCGGAAAATCCACCATGTCCCTCCTGATTAACAGATTGACGAAACCGCAGAGAGGAGAGATTAAACTTGACGGTATTAATATTTCTGATATAAGACTTGATTCGTTAAGAAAACATATCGGTTATGTTGCACAGGCCAAAACAAGTAATCCTGGTTTATTCGGAGGAACTGTCGCAGATAATATAATCTATAGTTTAAAGACAGGCCATGTAAGGGGAGAGAAAGAAGAGTGGGTAAACATGAAATCAATTGGTATTAATACAGATGAAGAACTCAGACATGAAATCCTGGAGGTTGTAAAAGATGTGGATTTTTATGATGATATCTTCAATTTCGGACTCAAAAATGTTACCCTCCTTGATGTTTTGAATGATAAAAACAGTATCTTCAGTATTTCAGATGCACAGAATTTTAGAAAGAGAATAATTGAAGGACGTGAGAAGTTTCGTAACCTTATGACAGAACATGAGCTTGTTGAGTTTTTCGACACAGATAAATTTATGACTGATTGCACTATAATGGAAAATATTATATTTACCTCCTGCGAGCCTTTTACAAAAGACAGGAAAAGCTATGAAATCTTAAAAAATTTTCTCTATCCTCTGTGTGAAAAAACTGGCCTTCAGGACAGAATATTTTATACAGGGTGCACTATAGCGGCAGAATTATCCGATATATGCAAAAAGGTTAAAAATATTAATTCGGATATTATGAGAAAAATCCGGCTGCCACAGCCTTTAGTAAAGGATTTAGTGAAACTTGGCGAAAGATTCAGAATTCATGGAATGGAAACTGTAAAAAAATCTTTAAAGCCGGAAGAAAAGGAGCATATTTTCAGACTCGGTTATGAATACAGTGCAGGTTATGGCATAGGTATTTATCTGGATGATGATTTTATAGAGAAAATTCTTCTTTCACGAAGATTATTTAAAAAAACACTTTCTCCTGAATTAAAGGAAAAAATTATTTTTTATGACAGATCTGATTATATAGACGGTGCTACAATAAGGGATAATATTATAATGGGAAAGATAAACACTGTAATAAACAGGGCAGAAGAAAAGATTTCCTCTATTCTTAAAAAGGTTATTGAAGAATTAGATCTTGAACAGGACATAGTAAATATGGGTTTACTTATGGATATAGGAGAAAGAGGTTCAAAACTTTCCGGAGGACAGGCTCAGAAAACTGCTATAGCCAGAGTGCTTTTAAAAAAGCCTTCTATTCTTATCCTGGATGAAGCTACATCTGCTCTTGACAATGCTTCACATCAAAAGATAAATAAAATGATTATGAAAAAATTTAAAGATAAAACTGTAATAACAATAGCTCACAGACTCGATACTATTAAAGATTATGACAGGATAATTGTTTTCAAAGGAGGAGAAATTGTAGAAACAGGGGCTTTCAATGAACTGCTGGAAAAGAAAGGTCTATTCTGCAGGTTATGGGAAACCTTTCAGGTGAACCTGTGAAAAAAGGTTCATCTGAGTTTATATCGAAATAAGGTTACAGAAAATTTATGACACAGTCGAAGTAATTCATATTAAAGCAAGGAGTGAATAAATTGTTTGGCAGTAAAAAAATAGACAGACGTGATTTTTTAAAAACAGGCGGTATACTGCTTGCCACTGCATCACTGGGAGGAATTACCGTTAATCCTTACAGGGTAATGGCTGATAATGTTTCTTCTGACGATTTTCTGAGTGAGAAAGACATATCTGACATACTTTCAATAGCAATGAAAAAAAATGGCGATTTCGGGGAGATTTATTTCGAAAACTCCAGGGAGAGCAGCATAAGATTACAGGACGGAAAGATACAGTCCACACAGATAGGTTATTCAAAAGGTGTCGGAATAAGGGTTCTTTCCGGTGAAAGAACAGGTTATGCCTATTCAGACGACCTCTCTTTAAAGAGTCTTTCTGCTGCTGCCGAAGTGGCATCAAATATAGCTTCCGGAACAGGAAGTGATAAAGCTTATTCTGTAACTCCTCAGACAGTACCTGATTACTATTCTATTAAAATGTATCCAGATCAGGTTGAAATAAGCAAAAAACTGGAATTAATAAAAAGAGCAAATGAAGCAGCCTTTGGTATGGATAAAAGGATAAAAAAGGTCAGAGCAGGTTATTCTGAAACAGCAAAAGATATTATGATAGCTCATAGTGAAGGTAAAATCTTTAAAGATAAACAAAATAATATTCTCTTCTGGGTTATGGTAGTGGCAGAAGAAAACGGTAAAAAGGAATCTATTTTTTACGGTGACGGAGGATGTGTCGGCTTTGAATTTTTTGACAGGGTTACTCCTGAATCTATAGTTGAAATAGCTGTAAAAAGAGCCCTTGTAAATCTGAATGCAGAGCCCGCTCCTGCAGGGCCTATGGAAGTAGTCATAGCAAGTCCCTATGGAGGAATATTACTTCATGAAGCTATAGGTCATGGCATGGAAGCAGATTTTAACAGGAAAAATCTTTCAGCTTTTTCAGGACGGCTCGGTCAGAAAGTGGCAGAAGAATTTGTAAATATATATGATGACGGAACAATAACACCGGCTCAGAATGGAACGATAAATATAGATGATGAAGGAAATGCTTCAAATAAAACAGTTCTTGTGGAACGGGGCATATTGAAAAACTATATGCAGGATAGATTGAATGCAGGACTTATGGGCATGAAAGTGACAGGAAACGGTAGAAGGGAATCGTTTAAATACGCTCCCATACCGAGAATGACCAATACTGTAATGGCAAACGCTTCTACACCTACTGAAGAGATAATATCTTCGGTGAAAAAAGGGTTTTATGCAAAGGCAATGACTAACGGACAGGTTGATATTTCAGCAGGAGATTTTATGTTTTATGTAGATGAAGGTTATATTATAGAAAATGGTAAGATAGGAAAACCTGTAAAAGGTGCTACTCTGATAGGTAATGGTCTGGATGTTTTATCGAAAATTACTATGGTAGGGAACGATTTCTCTCTTGCTCCTTCTTTTTTTACATGCGGTAAAGACGGTCAGAGTGTTCCTGTAGGATTTGGTATACCTACCATTAAAATTTCAGAGATAACAGTAGGAGGGACAAATTTTAAAGGTTAAGGATGTCATGTGCCGGGTTAAGAAAATCTGAAATGTAGCACCTGAATCTTAACAAGTCAAATTTAATAAAATAGTAAATTGCAATTAGTAATTAGCTGTTAGTTTTCAGTTAATACTAACAGGTAAGAACTAAAAACTAATAACTATTTTATCAAAGCAGGTAATATGACAATGTCAAGTTAAGAGCAGATAGAAAATTATTTTAATATAAGCAGGAGGTAAACATGTATACGGGAGATTATCTGGAATTTGCAAATGAACTGGTAAATAAATCATTAAAATCCGGTTGTGACCAGGCAGAAGTCTATCTTGAAGAAGGGAGACAGTTTAAACTGGAAATAAAAGACGGACAGGTAGAAACACTGAAACAGGCAGGCAGTAAGGGACTTGGTCTCAGGATTTTTAAAAATAAAAAACTTGCCTTTGGTTATACCTCTGATTTTGATATAGAGAGTGTGGAAAAATTGTTAAATGATCTTGTTGTTATAGCAGGATACAGTGATGAAGATGAATGTAACGGCCTTCCTTCAAAGGAATTACCGGTTTCTGACGGTTTAGAGATTTATGATGAGAAAATTTTAACTATCCCTACGGAAAAAAAGATAGAAATTACAAAGAGGATGGAAGAAGCTGCAAAGGGCTATGACAGAAGAATTAATAGGTTTAAATCTTCTACGTTTTTTGACTGGGCCGGCTCTACCTTTCTCGTTAATTCAAATGGTGTAAGCCTTCAGAAAAAAGACACCTATTGTTATATAGCCTGTGTGCCACTTGCAGAAGATGGTAATGAAAAACAGATGTCTTTCTGGTATTCTATGAAGCGTTATTTCGATGAACTTGCTTCACCTGAAGAAGTGGGAACTATTGCAGCGGAAAAAACAGTGAAAATGCTCGGAGCAAAACCTGTAAAGACTCAGGTTGTACCTGTAGTTTTTTCACCTCTTAAAACAGCTTCTCTCTGCGATTCCCTCGCTACATGCCTGGGAGGGAATAGTATTTATAGAAAAAATTCCTTTCTTGTAGATAAAATAGGACAGCAGATTGCATCTGATAAAGTAAATCTTATAGATGACGGATTGATAAAAAAAGGCCCCGGTACGTCTCCTTTTGACGGAGAAGGGGTACCGACATGCAAGAAATATCTTATTGAAAAGGGAATACTTAAGAATTATTTATTCGATACCTTTTATGCAAGGAAGATGAAGGCAAAAACAACAGGTAATGCCAGTAGAAGTTATTCTACCGTACCATATATTTCCACTACTAATCTGTATATAGATAAAGGAGATACGGATCCTGATGATATAATTAAAGGTATAGACACAGGTCTTTATGTTACTTCCACTATGGGTTCGGGACTGAATGAGACAACAGGAGATTATTCCGTAGGTGCAGAGGGATTCTGGATAGAAAAAGGAACATTTGTTCATCCTGTGTCTCAGGTTACTATTTCTGCAAATTTTCAGGATATGTTTAAAAATATAGTTGAAGTAGGAAATGATCTTTATATGATGGATAGCACCTTTGCTCCTACTATCAAAATATCTCAGATGACAGTGAGTGGCAAATAGGACGGGGATTTTTGGGATTTTGGGGATGACAGGAAAGATTGCCGGAAGATTCTGTT
>JBEHWP010000449.1:0-5772 GCA_040217665.1 Vulcanimicrobiota bacterium | reverse complement strand
CCATCACTTCGATGTAGACTGCAGCAGGATTGAAGTTATTTATAATTTCTTTGATACAGTTAACGGTCAGACACCTCTTCCGAGATGTATTGCTCCTTTCTGTTGCTGCGGTAAAGCAGTAGTTGTACATATTTCAAATTTCCGTCCCGTAAAACGTATAGAAGATGTAATCAAAGCTTTCTACCATATATGGAAAGAAATACCTGCCACTCTTTTAATGGTAGGTGACGGGCCTGATAAAACCAGAGCATCTGAACTTGTACAGGAACTGGGCATGAAAAAAGATGTCCATTTTATGGGAGTAATTAAAAATATTGTACCTGTAATCAATGCGGCAAATCTTATGTTACTTCCTTCCCGAACAGAAAGTTTCGGACTTGTAATACTGGAAGGCATGTCTTCAGGGATACCTGTTGTGGCAAGCGATACAGGAGGTATTCCGGAAGTAGTTGACCATGGTGTAACAGGTTATCTGGCACCTGTCGGCGACACAGAAGCTATGGGGAAATACGGACTTAAAATACTTACTGATAAAGAATTATATAAAAACATGAGTGAAGCAGCCAGAAAAAGAGCCAGGGAAAAATTTCATACTGATAATATAGTTATACAGTACGAAAATTTATATAAAAGAGTTTTAATGCAGGAGTAATAACTTCTTTACCGGTAATGATATTAACTCATAATGATAACAAGGGAGGTTTACTATTGTCTTTAGAACCCGGAACCATACTTAATAATATTTACAGAGTTGAAAAAATCCTCGGGAAAGGAGGTATGGGGAATGTCTATCTTGTAGACAGAGAGGGAAAAAAATTTGTTGTAAAAGAACTCATATTTGCAGAAGGCACAGGTTTTGACGATGAAACTGCGAGAGAAATCTTCTTTCGTGAAGCGGAGTTCATGGCGAAATTTGACCATCCGGGCCTGCCGAAAACTTACGGCATATTCACTCAGAAGGGCCGCGATTATATTACAATGGACTATATAGAAGGTAAAACCCTTGAAGAAATAATAAACGATTCAAAGGTACCTATGAAAGAAGAAAAAGCCATAAAATGGGCCATAGAAATTGCAGGTATTATAGATTATCTCCACAACTCTTTTCATGCACCTGTTATATACAGAGACCTGAAACCGGCAAATATCATTGTAACCCCTTCCGGGAAAATAAAACTTGTAGATTTCGGTATAGCAAGATTTTTTAATCCCGATAAAAGTACGGATACATTCAGATGCGGTTCCCCCGGCTATGCAGCACCGGAACAGTATAAAGGGAGAGGACAGAGCGGAACACGGACAGATGTATTCGGCCTGGGTGTAATATTATTTCAAATGCTCACAAAATATGATCCCACTATAAAATTGTTTACCTTCCCTCCCATGAAATCTTTAAACCCGTCTATAACACCGGAACTGGAAAGAATCATTATCAGAG
Source organism: Vulcanimicrobiota bacterium (assembly GCA_040217665.1). Taxonomy (GTDB): domain Bacteria; phylum Vulcanimicrobiota; class SpSt-956; order SpSt-956; family JAKJGF01; genus CALARM01. The sequence goes on along the minus strand of JBEHWP010000449.1, from coordinate 4,334 downwards.
CCATACAGCTTAATCCTTTAAAACGTTATATAAGTATGGCAGAATTCAGAGAAGAACTTCAAAAATATCTCGGCATAACAGAATCTTACAGCGAATCATATTACAGTTCAAATACTAACAGACCTCCTCAACAGGGTTCTGGCCTCAATATCAAAACCATAGCCGGGATTATTATAGTAGTGGCAATTTTATTTATTATACTGTTTACCGGAGGTCAGGCAACACCATGTATAATAGGTCTGACTATAGCTTTTTTTATTTTTTACTGCGTTGCCTTTATACTTTACAAACTGGGTACTATGTTTTTATCTGCAATTACAGGTAAACAGTACAGAGTAGATAATCTTACTGTTATAGTTATGGCAGTAACTCTTATGATTGGCTCCCCTTTTTTATTTGCTCTTTCAGGAAACAGATACAAAAATACCGGCGGCCAGCTTGCCGCATGTGAATCAAATCTGAAAAATCTTGCCACAGCCCTTGAAATGTATGCTACAGATAATGGAGGAAACTATCCACCCACACTTGATTGTCTCATATGTACCGTAGGAATACCGGGAGGTTACATGAAGACTATTCCCATATGCCCTTCTTCCAGAGCAAAAAAGAGCTATTTATATATAAGGTCAGATACGCCTGATAATTTCACACTCTGGTGCAGTTATCCCGATGCTCACAAAAATGCAGGACTTGAAACAGGCTGGCCCCAGTACACACCGGGACAGGGATTGAAAACAAAAGAATAATTTTCTCATCCTTGACAGATATTTTCCTTTATGTTATTATATTAGTGTAAAAATTACATTAAAGTTAATGTCAACAAAACACTATATAAAATAATATAAAAGCAGGTGAACATCATGTTAGGTTATTTTAAAGCTCAGCCGGCGGAATATATAATCAAATACAGTTCCGGGAAAATAGCAAAACAGGGAAAAGGTCTCGCATTTTTTTATTTGAAATACAACACCCAGATAGTTGTAATACCAACTACAAGCATAGATTCGAATTTTGTATTCAATGAAACTACAAATAATTTCCAGATGGCAACACTTCAGGGACAGTTCACCTATCACATAGAAAATCCGGTTCAGGCAGGTAATCTATTGAATTTCACCATAAATCCTGTGACAAGACTTTATGTTTCACAGGATCCGACAAAATTACAGCAACGCATCGCAAATGTAATACAGATGGAAACACGGGGAGAAATACAGAAGAGAACATTGGAAGAAACTCTGAGCCAGTATCAGGAAATTGCTCTGTCTGTTCTTAAACGTATCAGAGAAGGGAAACTCCTTGAAAATCTCGGCGTAGAACTTTTAAATATTTATTTTCTTTCTGCGAAACCCACTCCTGAAGTAGGGAAAGCACTGGAAGCAGATTACAGAGAAACACTGCTCCGTAAGGCAGACGAGGCAATTTACAGAAGAAGGGCTGCTGCGGTAGAGGAAGAAAGAAAAATAAAGGAAAATGAACTGAATACTCAGATCGCTCTGGAACAGCAGAAACAGCAGCTCATTGAACTGGAGGGAATAAATGCGGAACAGAAAGCACAGTATGAAGGGAAAGCGCTGGCTCTGGAAGCAGAGTACAGGTCAAAGGCAATAGAACTGGAACTTGCTCCTTATAAGACAATGGATCACAGAACAGTTCTGGCCCTTGCCATGAAAGAACTGGGAGAAAATGCCGGCAAGGTCGGGAACCTTACCATTACGTCGGAAATACTTGCTGCTTTGCTTGATACGAAAAAGTGAAGGGTGAGTAGGGGTGTTTAATTAAACGCCCTGATGTGAAATATACATAACGCATAACACATCACGAACCACCCGTCAAGCGTCATGATTACGGAGTGATACACATGTCTGAAAAATTTGAAAAATTTGAAAAAATAGTAATTATCACAAAAAAAACAGCTCTCGAAGAACTGATAGAACGATTCAATACAAAAGATCAGGCCAGATTTTATATTGAACATATGAATCTTTCTTTTGATGAATATGAAGATTCTCACAATATATATTTAGATGGCCTTGAAAATTTAAAAAAATTCCTCCCATTATCTATACCTTATCAATTTATAGAAAGAGCTTTTTTACCTTCCTTTACCTTCGGAGACCGTGATCTTGTCATCACTGTCGGCCCTGACGGTCTGGTTGTAAATACGGCAAAATACCTGTCAGGACAGAAACTCCTTGCTTTCAATCCCGATCCGGGCCGTATTGACGGTATCCTTGTCCCGTTTCCTATCTCTGCATGTAATATTATATTAAAAAAGATACTATCAGGTAATTTTAGAATCAAAAACATTTCTATGGCAAAGGCGGAACTCAATGACGGCCAGTCTCTATATGGGCTGAATGATCTCTTTATAGGCCACAGAAGCCATGTATCTGCCAGATATTATTTATGCCATAAAAAAAGAGGAGAAAATCAGTCTTCAAGTGGTATAATAGTATCTACAGGTGCAGGTTCTACAGGATGGTTTCGTGCTGTCCTTACGGGAGCTGTGGGCATGGTATCGGCTTTTTCTAAAGAAAAAGACATCAATCATATAAAGGGGAAATATCGCTTCAACTGGGAATCAGACTATCTCTATTACAGTGTCCGCGAACCTTTTATAAGTAAATCATCACAGGCAAACATGGTTTTCGGTAAAATAGAAAAAGGGGAATCGCTGGATATTACATCTTCTATGCCGCAGAACGGTGTTATCTTCAGTGACGGCATCGAGACAGATTATCTGGAATTCAACAGCGGCTCTGTTGCAAGAATCAGCCTGGCAGAGAAAAAACTTCATCTTATTTATAGTGAGCAGTGAATAGTAATTGCCGCTCCAGATAAGTTCATACCCATATCTAAAACCTGTCCCTGTCCGGACTCTTCCGGGAAAGATATGATCCTGTTGCGTGGTAAACTGGTTTTGCAGACTGTTAATATTTTGCGTCTATATCATTTATAACTCTCTTTTAATACGGCATATCTTTTCCTCCAGAGCCCGGACAGGGACAGGAGCGTGTTCCATATTTTTTTGGTACCAATTTACCTGTTGCGGAAGTAAGGAACAGTCAGGAAATAACTACATCATATTTACAGTTTATATCGTGATGCGTAATGCGTAACGCGTGACGCGAGAATGCAATCGTTCTAACAATTTGCCGGAGTTGTCTTTCTTGCAATCCTAAGTAATGTCATGTTCTTTTCACTTTTCACTCTAACAGGCATGACCGTATCGGTCACAACCAAATATGAAAATGAATAGACAGTGGGACATAAAACTTCATCATTTTCATATAAAATTCTAATAAAAAATGAAGGAGCAATAATTATGGAAAAAATATCCCGTTACAGAGGATGTCTTCTGGGTCTTGCCACAGGTGATGCCCTGGGAACAACCCTTGAGTTTCAAAGGCCCGGTTCTTTTAAAAAAATTACTGACATGACCGGAGGAGGGCCTTTTCGTCTGAAACCGGGTCAGTGGACAGACGATACCTCTATGGCCCTCTGTCTCGCCGAAAGTCTCATTGAAAAGAAAGTCTTTGACCCTGTAGATCAGATGGAAAGATATGTCAGATGGTTCAGAGAAGGGCATTTAAGCAGTAATGGCATATGTTTTGACATTGGTATAACAGTGGCGTCAGCACTGAGAATTTTTGAGAAAACTAAAGAGCCTTTCTGTGGTTCTACAGATCCGTATTCTGCGGGGAATGGTTCTCTCATGCGTCTTGCACCTGTACCGATGTTTTACGGAAGACATCCGGAAGAAGCAATACAAAAATCAGGAGAAAGCTCCAGAACTACTCATGGAGCAAAAACTTCAGTAGACGCCTGCCGTTATTTCGGCGGACTTCTTGCTGGAACACTTGACGGAGCAGAAAAAGAAGAAATACTTTCTGAAAGATTCAGTCCTGTGCCGGGATACTGGGATAAAAACAGTCTTGTTCCAGAAATAGATGAAATTGCCTGCGGATCTTTTAAGAGACGACAGCCGCCTGAAATAAAGGGCACAGGTTATGTTGTGAAATCCATTGAAGCTTCTCTGTGGGCTTTTTATCACAGTAACAGTTTTAAAGAAGGAGCCCTTATGGCGGTAAACCTCGGCGATGATGCAGATACAACAGGAGCCATTTACGGCCAGATTGCCGGAGCTTATTATGGTATGGAACATATACCGAAAAAATGGCTTAAAAAAATTTCATACTGTGAACTCATTACATCTTTTGCAGATCAAATTTTTCAGTTGTCCTCTGAAATTTGAAAAGATATGCAGGTCGAAATTGTATCTTTTGCAGATCAAATTTTTCAGTTGTCCTCTGAAATTTGAAAAGATATGC
>JBEHWP010000448.1:0-5778 GCA_040217665.1 Vulcanimicrobiota bacterium | reverse complement strand
TGCGTCTTTAACTATTTTATAGGCTTTTGCCGCTTCTCTGTAATCATTATAAAGAAGATAGGTATTACCTTTATCATTACATGTATCCAGATAGTATTCGTCTGTATTACCTGTTTTTATAATTTTCTCATAATATTTTATGGCTTCTTTATAATTAAAGAGTTCTCTGTAGCAATTGGCCAGTCCTCTGAAAGCTTTTCTGTTATCTCCGTCTATCTTAAGTACATTGTTATATTCGTCCATAGCTTTTTCATAATATTTATCTTTGAAGTAATCATCGGCATTTTTTAAGTGTTTATCAATACTGAGTTGCTTGAAAATACCTCCGTAAAAACAATAGATAGAAAAAGCAAAAATGAAAATACATGTTACAATAATTATTATATGTTTCTGAAGCGCACCACGGCTGTGCCTTTTTTTTACACCACCTAAATTTGCACTTTTCTGTTTTATTCCGGAAAGGAGTAGAGTTGCCTGTCTCCCCGGATCTATATAAGTAAATACAGTATGACCGATTCTTATTGTATCTTCATGGGACAGTTTTATCCGTGACGTTACCTCCATATCATTAATGAAGGTTTTATTGGAACTTCCCAGATCTTCGAGAAAATAATAATCCCCTTCTTTTATGAGCCTGCCATGTTTGCCTGATGCACGGGGGTCATCTACAATGAGGTCATTTGAATGGGAACGGCCTATAGTAATACAATCCTTATCCAGAGGAAAGGAAATCTGGCCGGTTCCATCTTTTTCATATATGAGCTCTGCAGCCATAAATATCTAAAACTCCTGACGAACTATAAAATTATAATATTCTGTCAGCAGAGATGCATGGTGTCCTCTTATCATTATATGATGGTTGGCAAGAGGATTTTTCAGGAAATATTTTACACTGTTTTCAAGTTTTAATTTAAGCTGTGTGCGGCATCGTTTTTCATTCACTTCACATGCAAGGATTCTGCCGTTTGTAAGGGAAATTTTCTTTAAATCTTCTCCTCCTATACGTCCCAGTGTCACAGGGCCCCTTTTAAATTTTCCCTGAAGAGCTACACCTGTGGAAGATTCAAAGTGTGATCTTATAATATAACTTTTTAAGAGTTTTCTTGCCACGGTACAGTGAGCTATCCAGAGTATATTATTATCCGGGTTAATATCCTGAGGATTTGCCATGAAAGGTATTTCACCTGTAACATAATACATCCAGACCATTGTAAGAGTTCCGGGAAGATCACCTTCACATCCTGCAATAATTCCTTCGTCATTTAGTTTTGACAGGGCATAACAGCCTGTACTGTTTAAATCCCTGAGCAGTTTAAAACATTCCATTGTAACAGCCCGGAGATTGTATCTTTCTACAATCTTTTTTGTACCTATATATATCTTTACTGCTTTTAGAATCTCTTTCATATCAGGCTCAATAGTTTTTTCCCCTGTTCTGAAGAATTCTTCTGCGTAACTTCCGGCTTCTTTATCGGTAATCTGCACTGTTTCTTCAATTAATTCCTTTACCGGTATTTTAACGATTTCAGGCCCCCAGACCCGGGTAATTGTATTACTGTCAGGAGAACTTGCCACAAGCCACTGAGAAGGGTTTCCTATTAAACCTGTTCTTGAATGTTTAAGTTTTTCTGCTGTTTCCATTATTTTTATGGTATTCTTTAATTCCTCCAGGGTATTTTCTCTTTCATTCATAAGAATGATTTTCCCTTTTCTCTTCATTTGAGAAAGTTTTGCAAGGATTTCGAGAGAAGCAGGGAAGGAGTTTTCCTCTGTGTGGGCAATCAATACGACAGGATCTTCTATGTGTTTGATATTGCTAACTATTTCATGTTCCGAACCTCCCGTGAGGATTAAAAAAGCAAATGGATTTTTTCTGTTATGGATATCATTAAGCAATTTAAATTCTATAGATTTTGATTTGAATTTTTCTACAAGGGATTCTAATATTTTATTTCTGTTCTGACAGATAGGTGAAGATACTGGATAAATATAAAGCACTGCCATATACCTCAATAGATTTGTGATAAGTGAATAGTGAGTAGTGAACAGTGAGTAGATGGATTATTCCCATTCACTACTCACCACTCACTACTCACTTATTATATAATGGAGGGCAAATAAAGGCAATATATCTGTAAATTAATGTGCAAATGAGACAAAGATCTTATTCATCCTTCACTTTTATACCGATATTTTCATAAATAAATCTGCCTCTTGTATCACCTGAAGAGATTCGTCTTTTTATAAATCCTCTGTCTGTGAGCTGTAACCCCATAGCTCTCTGACTGATAATTTCTTTTTTATTTTTCTCCCCCCATTTTCTGTAGTTTTCATAGAGATCTTTTGCTGTTGTTTTATTGCCTTTTTCAATAATACAGCATTCTTTTATGAACTGGCCTATAGAATCCTCTGTAAAAGGATTATATCCCTTCAGGTTTTCTCTACTCATAAAATCATCATTTAAGGTTTTATAGTCTATATCATGGTGAGTCTGCAGATTACTGATCTGTTTTAACAGTTCTTTCGAATAGTTACACATCTTTGCTATTTCTTCCAGTTTACTTTCCACCCTTGGTTCTTTCGATATTTCCTGTTCTATTAAGCCTATATAAATAATAATAGTTTCGAGAAAATTATTTAAATTATGAACAATACTCACGGCACATCTACCAATTGTTTCCATCCTGTGAATTTCCATGAGTTTTTTCTCAAGCCTTATACGTTCTTTAATCTCTCTTGCCAGAAAGCCGTTTGTCCTAACCAGTTCCGATGTAAGTTCTTCCACTCTGACCTTTAAATTGTCATGAAGTTTCTGAATAGATGTACCTGATTCCTTTATGTACGTAATATCCTGAACGACTCCGTCATAAGAAATCAATTTCCTCTGACTGTCATAATGAAGAACAGGTGTGTTTCTGACCCATCGTACAGTCCCGTCTTTCCTGATGATTCTATGTTCAATCGGTTCCACTTCCAATCCGTCAAGAATCTTCTGAACATGACCCTTCACCAGAGCTTTATCTTCTTCATGAACCATGTCTATCCATAGATAGGAATTATTTTTAAATTCTTCATCCTTATAACCTGTAACCAGAAAACATGTAGGGCCATGGTGAATTGTTTCAATAGGATTTCCGTCCTTCAGGTTGACAGTATACATATAGTGAATAATAGCACCGGGATGATACTGATAGTTTTCCATAATTAATTATCCATATTGCTTTCTGTAAGACTGAATTTGTCTCTGAATATAAATTCTACTATTTTTCTTCCGTTTCCCTGATGGTCTAACAGGTTTTCTTCCAGAAACAGAGCTTTCCCTCTGGCATACCAGGACATGGCATCAGAAGGTTTTAGAGCCAGAGCTTTATCAAAAGATTCTATTGCTTCATTATATTTTCTTAAATTGATTAAAGCAAGACCTTTATTATACCATGCATTTACATTATCTTTATCACATTCTATTGCTCTTACAAAACATTCCAGAGCATCTGTATATCTCCACTGTTTACTCAGGGCTATTCCCATATTAACCCATATTTTACTGTAACCTGGATTTATATTCAGTGCTTTACTGTAATAACCCAGAGCTTTATCATACTGTTTCTGTTTGTAAAATGCAATACCCATATTATAGAGAATATTAATATCATAAGGAGCCAGTTCCAGCCCTTTATTAAAGTATTCTACAGCTTTATCGTATTCTCCCAGTTCTCCTGAAATAATACCTTTATTATTCCATATATGGGGGCACGAACTGTCAATAACCAGGGCTCTGTCGAAATAGTCAAGAGCCTCTGAATATCTTTTCATGCCTGATAGAGCCAGTCCTTTATTGCTGAGAGCTTTAAAATCTGAAGGATCTTTCTCTAAAATCTTATCAAAACAGGCAAGAGCTTCCGGATATTGTTTTCTGTTATATAATACAAGCCCTTTATTATTCAGGGCAGATATATAATCACTATCGAGTTCCGATAGTATTTTATCAAAACATTCGAGGGATTCCGTATAACGTCCGAGATTACTCAGAATCATGCCTTTATTGTTCCATGTCTGAATGTGTCCCGGCATTATTGACAGAACCATATTATAACATTCGAGAGCCTGTGAATATCTTTCCTGGATAAACAGGATATTACCTTTATGAATAATGGCGTTAATATCCTTCGGATCACGTAATAACACCATATTAAAACATTCAATGGCTTCATTATATTTTCTCTGGCTGTATAAATACAGACCTTTGCTTTTCAGATATGACAGGTTTGCCAGTTCCTGTGATGATATTTTTTTATAACTTTCACACATTATCTTTACCTCCTGATGACATTTATTGTACATTTTATAACTTACTGAAGTGAGTATAAATTACTCTCGTGACGTGTAACGGTATGAAAACCTTTATGAAATGTTTATGCTCCTATCAGTAAATCCCGTTAATCCTTCTAATCCCATTAATCCCTGTCCCTGTGCCACTGGTAATAGGCATAGCCTCCTGGAGGAAGAGTTACTTTAACGGTTTTTTCATTTGCTGTTATTTTATTGCCGGAAATCAAATCTTCCAGAACATCGCCTTTCATAATTTGAGAGTTCTTTTCCAGAGGTATGTTAATCTCTTCGCCTTCCCTGCCATTATTGAAAACACAGATTACCTCTTCATCCGGCCTCATTCTTGTATGGGCGTAGATATCATGAGTCGCTTTAAGTTCTATCTGTGTGCCGTACTGTAAAGCAACGGAAGAATTTCTGGCTTCTGTCATTTTTCGTATCTTTTCCGTAAGAGACGGATTCTGTCCCCATGGCATATCTTTTCTATTGTCCTCTGATGCTCCGTCAAGACCGACCTCTGTTCCATAATATATACATGGCACACCTCTGGCAGACATTAAGAAGGAAAGAGCTATTTCAAGCATGCCGGAATCGCCGCCGCATTCTGTCATAAATCTGCTCATGTCATGATTGTCTATCATAGTTCCCAGTTTTTTAGGATTATCATAATAACGATCATTTTTCATGGCCTCTGACAGAAGTTTCATTCCTGGATCACTTTTCCTGAGTATTTTTTCTATGGCATCACCGGGATGTTCTCTGAAATGATCTGCTGCAAATTTCAGCCTCTTCCAGAAACTATCATCTTCTTTTCTGGCAAATACGTTTCTTATGGCAAAAGTCATAGGAAAGTCAAACATTGCGTCAAGACCTCTGTTCTGCAGACCTGCAATGAAATTCGGATCACGCCAGAAAGCTTCTCCTACAGTGTAAAAATTTTCTTTTTTATCATGAAGCGTTTCGTTGAATTCCTGAAGAAACTCTTCCGGTACATGCCTTGCAGCATCCACTCTGAACCCGTCTATATCAGCCTGCTTTATCCACCATTCATGGGCATCTATAAGAAATCGTTTAACATCAGGATTTTCCTGTGCCAGATCTGGCAGACCTGCCAGTGCACCGTTTACCATATGATACTCGCTGTATCCTTTTATGTCTCCATTTTTATGATACCATTCTGAATGGGCCTGATCCTTAACAAAAGGATGATTGTAACCCGTATGATTTACAACTACATCCAGCATTATTTTTATGCCTTTTTCATGAGCTCTGTTACAGAGTTCACGCAGTTTATCCATATCCCCGAATTGAGGTTCTGGTTTGTAAAAATCCTGAGGCCAGTAACCATGAAAACCATCTTTCCCGAAAAAGCCTCTGTCATTTAAATAGGGACATGATACCCACACGCAGTTTACTCCCAGATCTTTCAAATAATCCAGTTTATCTATG
>JBEHWP010000447.1:0-5781 GCA_040217665.1 Vulcanimicrobiota bacterium | reverse complement strand
CGCGTCACTGAAATTTATACCAGTAATTTAAATTTTTATTATTAAAAACCTGTTCCGTAACAGGAGAAACAACAGAAAATTCCACACATTCGTATCTATCAATATCCTGTAATTCTATGAAAAATGTCACTTCATAAATTTTCATGTTTATTTTACTTTCTGCATATTCTATTTCAGGAGAAGTGATGGCAATTTCCTTTTCCCAGCTATTATAAGGGCTGCTGAAACCGCAGTATATAATCATATGATAAAGAGCGTTTTCATCGGGAAAAACTATTTTACATTCATCAATATATTCTTCGGAAAGATGGAAATCACATGTTACATAGGCTTTAAAGTTAACTTCCAGATGGCCTGTCATATAGTGTCTGAAATGAAAGCCCGAGTCAAAATACACTTTGTAAATTTCATTGTAAAGGTTACCATGTCTTTCCAGTTTTTCTATTTCTTTCCTGTAAATATCTATGGAATAGTTAATTCTGTTTTTGAAATAGGCTTCTATGTCCAGAAGAGAACTTCCGTATCTCGGCAGAGAGAGTATTTCTTCTTCATCATCAAATATTACGGGCATAAATCCTTTGACGAGCATAATATAATTTACAAAACATTTTCCCACTCTCCCGTTTGCATCTGAGAAAGGGTGAATTGCTATTATAAGGTGATATATCTCTGCAAGTCCTTTTATAAGTACATATGGATCAAGTGTATACCAGTCTATCTTCTGCAGATATCCTTCAAGAACAAGCATCTCACTTTGAAGTCTGCCACCTTCTACAGTAGTGCCGTTTTTGTCGTCAAAGTCGAAAATTCTGAATTCTCCGGGACTGCATGTATAGGGAGTATCAAGGTTTTTATAAAGTAAGTAATGTATTCTCCTTAAAAGGTTAATGTTTATGCCAAGATTATGAATGGAACATGACATGATTTCCTGAAAAAGATTTAAGAGATTATTTCTTGCCACAGTTTTTAAATAGTGGGGAGGATAAAAGTTTTCATATCCTATAGTGCCTTTCATTATGGTCTTTGACGTTTCACCCAGAGTAAGAAACATTTTTTGAAATACTGCAAGATTTATATTCAGTGGTATTCTGTCTTTTATAGCAAAAAAGAGAGGAAAATCCAGAAATTCAGGACACGAAGGTTGAATTACCGGGACAGGATTTTCAGGAGGGTATCGAATTTTTTTACATAATTCAGAAATAATATGAATACTATCATAATTTGTTATACATTCCTGGGGCATAAAAATAAAGGATTTGAGGAGTTCTATTTTTCTATAAAAAGTTTCTCCCAGTTTTCTGTTTATGTCCGGTAACTCGTCTGTTTCAATCATTCCCAGAAACTTTGCAAGGTCAATATTTACACCGTAACCTCTCTGAAACATCTGTTCTATAACATATTTCCGTGAAATTTCTTCTTTGAATGTTGCCTGATAAAGTTCTTTATTATAATGCCATTTCTGATAATAATAAAGTAATGTCAGTTCATCATGAGGATGCTGATTATATAGTTCTCCCAGTTCCCATTTCATATGGGAAAGTTTACCGTATATCCTGTCATGAATAATCTGGCAGTATGAGTCCCAGTTATATGCTGATGTGAAATCTTTTGGTTCTGACATTTTATAGATCGTGACGCGTAACGGGTGACGCGTCACCCGTGAAAATTCCCTCCCTTTTAAATCGTGATGCGTGACGCGTAATGCGTGACGCGTGAAAAATCCTTAACCGGTTGTAGAGACTCTACTTTTCACTTTTTCACTTTTTTACATACTTATCAAGCCATCTGTTTACTTCCCACAGTTCATGAAGCAGGGATTCCCTTGCTCTGTAACTGTGGCTTTCACAGGGAAGTACTACCAGTCTGGCTGTTCCTCCGAGGCCTTTTATTGCATCATAAAGCCTTTCGCTCTGTATCGGAAATGTTCCGGGATTATTATCTGCTTCTCCATGAACAAGTAAAATCGGTTCATTAATCTTATCTGCATGATTAAAAGGTGACATTTCAGAGTAGATCTGCGGTGCTTCCCAGAATGTACGTTCTTCTCCCTGAAATCCGAAGGGTGTGAGTGTGCGGTTATAGGCACCGCTGCATGCAATACCTGCAGTGAAAAGATCTGTATGGGCCAGAAGATTGGCAGTCATAAATGCTCCGTAAGAATGACCTCCCACAGCAATTCTGTTTCTGTCTGCCACACCCAGTTTCACCACTTCGTCTACTGCTGCTTTTGCACTTGCCACAAGCTGTTCTACATATTTATCATTTGGTTCTTCATCTTTTTCTCCTATAATGGGCATTGTGGGCCTATCGAGAACTGCATAGCCCTGTGTAAGCCATACGAGAGGTGATGTAGGGTAAATTCTTATAAAACGATAGGGAGATATGGTAACCTGTCCTGCCGTATCGGCACTCTTAAATTCATGGGGATAGGCCCACATAACCAGTGGCAGAGTCCCGTCTTTCGGAGAATATCCCGGAGGCAGATAGAGAGTTGCCGTCAGTTCTACTCCGTCATTTCTTTTATATCGAAGTATCTGTTTTGTTACCCCTCCAAACTGCGGCATAGGATGGGGGAAAAAGGTGAACTGTTTTATATCCTTTTTTGCAGGATCTCTTATGAAATAATTTGGTGGTTCTTCCTGAGATTCGCGTCGCGTAACAAGTCTTTTATCTTCAAGCAGTCTCACAGAATATTCATAATATGGATTTTCTGACTGCCATAAACGTTTTGTTTTTCCTGTCGATACATTGAATTCATCCAGAAAAGGACGGTTCCCTTCAGGCGATGCTCCTTCTCCTGCAAAATATAACAGATTTCCTTCTGAAATCATTATGGAAGTGCCTGTGTCTGTCGGTTTGAGAAGAGGTTTACCCGGATCGTGGTATTTATCTTCTCTGGAATAGGTAAAAAGTTTTACCGGTTTATTCGCAGGTGTTCCAGGAGCAACAAGCCATCCGTTGATCATTCTTGTTTTATTCCAGTATTCCCATACAATGGCCATACTGTCATTACACCATTTGATGTCATTTAATCGTGTCTCCAGTGAAATAAGTGTTACAGGGTTGCCTGTAAAAGGAGCATCAAACATATAAACTATATCTCTTATATCTGCTTTAACCAGAGGATCCCCTTCGTCGTGGGCCTCTACCCAGTAAAGAGTAGAAGGTCTGTCATCACGCCAGTTTACCGAACGGGGCCCCCTGGGCACTGCATCAAAAGAAATAGGAACATCGTCTGCAAGGGGAAGATCTGCAATTCTTTTGATGACATGTCCTGAAAAATCCCATATCTCTATAGACCTGGGGAAACGATAGTCAGGAACCAGGTAAGAAAAAGGTTTTTTCAATGTCTCTACCAGGATATATTTGCCGTCGGGAGAAGGCATACATTCTGTTATCATACCTTCATTCCCGACAGGAACTGCTTTCCCGTCGAGAGTAATTTTTGTAATCTGTGATTTTATGTAATATTCAAACAGAGATTCATCATATGGATTTTTCAGAAGATCCTGATAGGTTCGGGCAGGAGATTTTTTACCTGTATTTTCCTGTATTACAGGCCCGACCGGAACTTCAGGTTTCTCCGGTTCCTGTCCTCTGTGTGACGGAACGGTTCTGCATATAATGGTTTTACTGTCTGAAACCCAGTAGAAAGAATCATTATATATATTGTTTATCTTTATGTCTGACAGACATCTTGCACGGCTGTTATTGATGTCTGCTACCCATAATTCAATATTTTTTTCATAATGTACAAGGAATGCTATATGGTTACTGTCAGGTGACCATTTTACATTGTCGAAATGTACCTGTTCCGGGAGTCCGGTAATTTTTTGCTCTGTACCATCAGAGAGTTTTTTTAATATCATGTCATAATAATATACACGCCTGCTCTGATCGTTATTACGGGGATTAATGCGCAATCCTCCCAGGCGCAGTTCCGGCACGGATAGTTCTGCTATTGTCTGTAAAGGGTAATAGTACATTATAAGCATCCATTTTTCATCAGGGCTTATTCTTACAGAAGGGGTTACCGGAGCGTCTGCTATATCTACAATTTCTTTCGGAGGAATCATGTACGGAGCCTGAGTTGATTCATTTTCCTGTGATGAGACCTTTAAGGGAAAGAGAAATAATAATAAAACCAGAGAAAGTAAAATTCTTTTCCTGAGAAACATTATAATACCACCTTAATATGACAATTTATGATGCAGTGTGTTTTTGTCTGTTATATATTTATATGAGAATAATAGAAGCTTATGCTTCACTGTTTGCTAATTCTCATATCTGGTTGTGACCGCTCCGGTTATGCCTGTTAGTAAGCGTTCAGCTATCAGCAGTCAGCTTTTACAGGAATTACATAATAAATGTCGTTAAATATTTTTTTAGATTGATTTACACAGTCAGGCTTTGTAAGTTTTAGCTGATAGCTGATAGCTAACTGCTGAAAGCTTACATATATTAGAATTTACATTTTAGATATAGCATATCTGGCTAACTCTACAAGTCTGTCGAATGTCAGGTCATTTCTGATAATATCTACAAATTTCCTTCTTTCTGTTTTATCGGAATTCTTTAAAAAATCAATCATCATGACTGCCGTTTTCTGCGGGTCAACTTTTTTAGCATTGCCGCCGGCTGCGGGAGGAGTCTTATCATCATAAAAATATTTTTTCATTACAATCTTCCTTCCTCTGTTATTTCCGTTACGCCTTTCACGTCACGGTATTATTATTATACCACAGTAATACAACAGATAAATTCGTGATGCGTAATGCGTAATGCGTGGTTCGTAATGACTGTGTTCGCCGGTACCGGTCGAACACAGTTTGTCTTTTCACTTTTCACAACTCACGATTTAATACCAGTTTTTCCCGAGCATTGCATGGCCTCTGTTTACCAGATCCGGGTACCATAGAGTCAGTTCAGGCGTTCCATAAAGTAAATAATTAACACATTCCCAGCCCTGCATAAAGGCATGGTCCTGGTTTGCCACTTCATATTTCCATGCGCCGAAACGGCCTCTGCTGTATATATCATGTTTCATTAATTCGGGAATTAAAATCTTTATTGCTTCGTCTCTCGTAAGGCATGGAACAGGATAACCGTATTCTATTTTTTTGTACCATGTACTGTAAACCTGATCTTTTGATTCTATAAGTCTTGTATTAATAAACCCCTGTATGACATCTCCCACTACTTTTTCCTGATTGACAGGTTTTACGGGAGACTCTGAAACTTCTCCCATTAAAGACCAGTATTTTGAAATATCTGCAGAATTATTTGGACTGTAATGGCTGAAAACTGTCACTCTAAAACATGGAGATTTACTTTCAGGGAAATACATCCAGCATTTTTTCTGTAGATTTTCCGATGGTTTTCCCTTTAATCCCAGTCCTACCACATGGGTTGCAGAATGAGTAAGCTTTTTCGTTACATCTCTGAATTGTTTCATGTCAGACATGTTTATGAATTGATCGAGAGGTATGGTATTTATGAGAATATCATAATCGGTATTATTCCCGTTCTCGAAATAGATCTTCTTTTTCTCCGAATCTATTCTGCAGACTTTATGGTTCCAGTGAAGTTTTTCTCCCGGCAGCTTTTCTGCAAGGCTCCTCCATATTGCTCCTGTTCCACCATGTTTCGGAAATCGGAACCGGTTATTGGGGCCCCAGGAAACATCATCGGTATTAAAGATTATGTTCTTTGTAACCCTTTCCAGATCTGTCACTGCAACCCTTTCACCGAGCCATGAAGACTGCATTGCAGACGGAGGAT
>JBEHWP010000446.1:0-5788 GCA_040217665.1 Vulcanimicrobiota bacterium | reverse complement strand
AAAAGATATTTCCGCCGGACATTGCATAGGTTACGGATGTACCTATGAAACAAAGAGACTGACCAGAGTAGCTGTAATTCCTGTAGGTTATGCAGAAGGTTTTGACAGGAAACTTTCAAATTGCGGAGAAATTCTTATAAGAGGTAAGAAAGCATCTGTTATAGGAAGAATATGTATGAATCTTACTATTGTGGATATTACAGATATTCCGGGTGTTACGGCAGGCGATGAAGCAGTGATTATAGGGAAACAGGGTGAACAGCAAATAACTGCAGAAGATATGGCAGAAAAAATAGGAACAATTAATTATGAAATAGTAACAAGAATTAACTGGGATGTGCCAAGAGTTTATATATGGTAAAAGGGTGAAGAGTGAAAAGTGAAGGGGGAGTGATACCCCGTAATATATCACTGATCACTGGTCACTGCACATAAGAATGGAGGTGGCAGCAGTATTCGGTATATTACCGGTCACTTGCTGAAAAAATGAATTATTTCTCTTTAGATTTTGATTTACAAAAACTCATAGATAACATAGGTCGTGTAGCCAATTATTTCTGGGAAAGAGACTGGGCAGGAGGTAATGCGGGAAATATATCCGTTCAACTTGAGGATTTTAAGGAAATACATAATAACGTACACTGTAATGGCGGTAAATTTACTACTCCTTTTCCGATGCTGGCAGGTGATTATTATATAGTTACAGCTTCAGGAAGAAGGATGAGGGATATATTAAATAAACCGGAAGAAAATCTCTGTATAGTCCGTATTGATGACAGTGGGGAAAGTTATAACGTTCTATGGGGATGTAAAACAGGCAGATTTCCCACGTCAGAATTTACTTCTCATCTAGGTGCTTATAATGTAAGAAAAGAAACAGGTAATCCCGTATCGGTAGTTATGCATACACAGCCTCTTGATATGATAGCTCTGTCTTTAATACCTGAATATCAGTCTTCTGAAAAATTTTCCGAACTTATATGGAAAATGCAGCCGGAAACTATAATAAATATACCTGAAGGGATAGCATTCCTGGATTACGAAATACCGGGAAGTGAAGAACTTGCAGCAAAAACAGTAAAAGCTTTCAGAGACGGTTTCAGGATTCTTCTATGGGCAAACCATGGTGTAATAGCTGCTGGAAATGACATTGATGAAGTACTTGATTTAATAGATCATGCAAATTCTTCATCTGTTATAGCTCTTAAATTAATGCAGGCAGGTTATAATCCGAGAAATCTCGGCTTGAAAAATAATAATCTCACTGATTTGTGCAGAAGATTGAATTTAAAGAAGTCCCCTTTTTATAGCAGATAAAATTTCTATAAAGGATTTTCAGGTATTTAAATAGAATAGTATATACTCTGTTCCGTAAAACTCAAGAAGAGAGGTATCAATTGTAGTGGATCCGAAAATTTGTCCTAATTGTAGTAATGAAAACAGAATGGATGCAAAATTTTGCAAAAACTGCGGTTTTGATCTTATGGAAAACGATAATCAGAGTAAATCTCCTGTAAAATTCTGCCCTCAATGTAAAAATCCCAACAGGTCTTCTGCCAAGTTCTGTTCTGTATGCGGCCACAGTTTTATAGAAATAGCTTTTACAGGTATATTATCTACCGGTACAATACTGGTTAACAGATATGAGGTCATAAACCTTATTAAATCAGGAGGAATGGGTGCTGTATATAAAGTAAGGGATCACAGAATGCTTGAGCTATGTGCCATAAAAGAATTAATAGCCACTTTTTCAACAGAAGAACAGCAGGAATACAGTCTGAAAAGATTTAATGAAGAAGGAAAAATGCTTGCAAATTTAAATCATGCAAATCTTCCCCGTGTTACAGATCTTTTCATTGAAAGAGGGCGTTATTATCTTGTTATGGATTTTATAGATGGAAAAGACCTGGATACAATATTAAAAGAAAGAAAAAAACTTTCAACAGAGGAGACTCTTACTTATACCCTTCAAATTCTTGATGTTCTGGATTATTTACACACACAGAATCCTCCTATAATTTACAGGGATTTGAAACCTGCGAATATTATGATCAGAACAAGGGATCAGAGAGCTATGCTTATAGATTTCGGCATAGCAAGAACTGTTGAAGAAGAAGGAAAGAAAACCAAAATAGGTACTCCTCAGTACAGTCCGCTGGAACAATTCAAAGGTATGGTAGAACCGAGAAGTGATATATATTCTCTTGGTGCAACGATGCATCATCTTATTACAGGTATAATGCCTGCTCCTATGGCTTTTCAGTTTGATCCTGTAACAAAATTCATTCCTGAATTAAGTAAAGAGCTTGAAAAAATAATAGAAAAAGCTGTGCAGACAGACATTGATGCCAGATATTCATCTGCCAGGGAAATGATGGGAGATGTAAAAAAAATTCTTGAGAGAGATAAAAAACTGCCGACTGTAGAGATGGCAGTTGCGAAAGTTCCATCCAGAGAAAAAACTCAGAAAGAAAAAATCGAAATACCTCAGGAAGAAGTAAAAATCATAGAATTTCCTGCGAGAGAAGAACTGGCTTCTATTGCAACTGGCAAAGAAAAAATATCAATAATCAAAAGAAGTGAAAAAACTAAAAAACTGGTTTCATCTATTATCCCCTGTGACGAAAAGCTTGATATACACCCTTCTTCATCTGAAATGATATTAATTCCTGCAGGTTATTTCTGGATGGGTGGCCAGGAATGTGAATATGACAGTAATAGAAAAGGTAATTTCGAAATAAACCGCAAAGGGCAGCACAGGATTTACACTGAAGCATTTTATATGGATATTACTCCTGTTACCAATGAACAGTACAGGATGTTCGTAGAAGAAACAGGATATAACAGTGAAGGTGACTGGGAAAAATATTTTACTGAAGGTAAGGAAGGTCACCCTGTTGTAAATGTTACATGGTATGATGCAGACAGCTATGCCAGATGGGCTAAAAAACGTCTGCCTTCAGAAGCTGAATGGGAAAAAGCTTCCCGCGGAGGAGATGGAAGAAAATGGCCATGGGGAAATCTATGGGATGAAAAGAAATTAAATTCCAGAGAAAGTAAGCAGGGAAATACAACAGATGTAAAACAATATCCGCGGGGAGACAGCATATATGGGATAATGGATACAGTAGGAAATGTATGGGAATGGACTTCTGACTGGTATTTTCCCTATCCCTATGAAGGCCCCTATATAAGTGTGGAAGGGGATAAAAAAGCCCTCAGAGGCGGCTCCTATAATGACCCGAAGGATAAATGCACATCCGATTCCCGTAACTGGGGTTTTCCTGAAAACAAAAGCGCTTTCCGGGGATTCCGATGTGCAAAAGATGTTAGCTAGTGGCAAACTTCTGTGCCAGATCTATAAACTTGTGATACTATTTCTCCTGAGAACTTAGCGCCCTCTGCGCCCTCCGGGCGAGTTGTTTAAAGTTGAGGTTTGAAGGTTGAGAGTTAAAGTCTCAACTCTCAACTCTCAACCATATAAATCTCTGTCACTTTCTATAAAGAATAAAAACAGGAATACCTATCTCTACATGTTCATAAAGCCACCGTGCATTTTCCGGTGAAAGTCTTATACATCCATGAGATGCAGGTTGACCGAGATAATCAAGATAGTACGGATTTTCCCACAAATCAAGGGCATGGATGCCATAACTTCCGCTCCGTGCTATTTCCAGCCAGTATGGCATCTGAGCATTGTATGCAGCAGATACAGGGCATGGTATTTTGGCATATATCATTGTATTCATTAAAGGAGTTGTACCGCCTGCTCCTGTAGAACATAGAAATTCCTTATGAAAAGAACCCCATAAATTATAAAAATGTAATCTCTGCGTATCCAGTTCAATAATTATACATTTTTCATATTCAAATATGACAGAAGGGTAATAAGTGGAGGCTATTACCCATTTAGAAGATAATAGAATTAATAATAAACATAAAGAAAACATTTTTTTCATATATTATATTCCTCAGTACTACCAGTAATAACAACCATAACCGGGTCAGTCACAGAATGAGAATTTATTCTTTCCGTCACGCGTAAACAGTTACGGGTCACGAATTATTTAAACAGAGTCATCATTTTATTTTTCTTTTTTAAGATATCTCCTTCAAGAATACTCAAATATTCTCTGAGTCCTTTATCTAAAAGGCCCTGTTTTACATAAGACCATCCGAGAGCTTCTATTGCCCATTCATTATCAGGATTCGATTTTTTAAGTTCTTCATAAAAACCTGTTACTTCTTTAAGATGCTCCGGTTTTTCCCTGATCATATTTTTATAACGTAAAATCTTTTCCTGGATGGGTGATAGTTGCTTTTTTACTTCTTTCCCTTTATCAGGTAATTTATTCTTAAAATTTTCTACTATTTTTTTTGCTACCTCTTCAGATAAATACTCTTTAGTAAGGCCTTCAGGAATTTCTTCTTCATCAAATTGGCTTATAAATTTATCTGTAATCTTTTTTATAGTATCTCCTTCTATGATTACTTTTAATTTTTTCTCATCCATTTGCTGAATATTGAGTTCGACAAGTTCCTGGATTACTTCATTGGCCAGTTCGTCTATATATTCCTCTTCTGTAATTTCAACTTCTTCTATTTCAACTTCTTCTTCAAGTTCTTCTTCAAGTTCTTCTATTTCTTCTTCCTCTTTCTCCGGTGATTGTTTTTCATCTTTATCTACATAAGTACTTTCAACAACCTGAAGTTCATCTGAGAATTCTTTTTCTGACTGTGCCTCTTCTGCACCTTCTACCAGAAATGCAGCAATATCATCCTGCAGAGGAGGAGGGTAACCTCTGGCAACCTGCTTTATTGAATCTAAAATAACAGCCATTCCCGAGTCTTTTCTTAAATATCCTATTGCACCGGCACGAAAAGCATTTACAACATTCATCTTATCACCGAACGCTGTAAGTATGACGATTTTCAGAGAAGGATTGTTTTCTAAAAGTCTTTTTGTAGCCTGTATTCCATCGAGTCGTGGCATTGCAATATCCATAAGAATAACATGAGGAGGGGTCTGAAGTTTTTCTATCTCTTCAACTGCCTCCATACCATTGGAAGCATAACCTATAACCTCTACATCAGCTGATCTGTTAAGGATTGTGCTCAGAACTCTCTGATAACTCTGATTGTCTTCGGAGAAGAAGACTCTTATTTTCTGACCTTCTTTCCAGGTAATAGCTTTTTTCCCTGAAGGAGGAGGTTCTAAAGTATTTGTTTCATAACGGGATGTAAGATTTCTGCCTATGGCAGTAATAGAAACAACTTCTTCCGGTCTGATTTTCCTGGTTTTCTGAATAGCCTCTTTAGGAGGTTCTACTTCTCTTACCTTTAAATTCTCAATATCTTCCTGTTGCTCCTGATTTTCTGCATTTTTTGCTTCCTTTCCTTCAAAAAAAGCCCATTTTGCAGCACCATCTTCTTTCCAGGCACCTTTAAAAAACATATCACCTACTTTACGATTTTTTTCTTCAATAGAAAGTTCGTCACCGGAATCTTTATCAGTTTTTATAAGAGCCAGTAAGTCTGTTTTAAATATATCTGTCCAATTTTTTTTACTCATTTAATAATTAATTCATCTCTTCCTTAAGATAATGAGCAACTTCTTTATGAACAGGCCTTCCTCCGCGGGCTGCCTGTTTTATAGCTTCTCTGATTAGTGGTAATCCTGCATCTTTTCTTAAAAAGCCAGTAGCACCTGCATCAAAAGCACCCTGAACATGTAATTTATCTCCAAAAGCAGTTAACATAACTATTTTAAAAGAATTATTAAAGGCTA
>JBEHWP010000445.1:0-5801 GCA_040217665.1 Vulcanimicrobiota bacterium | reverse complement strand
GCTATTGAAATCGATGAAAACTATCCGGAACCTCATAAAAACCTGGGCATTATTTATTTTCATGAACAGGACTGGTTTATGTGCAGAAAAGAACTGGAAAAAGCAATAGAAATCAATCCTGATTATCTGGATGCCTATATTTATCTCGGAAAACTTTTTAAAATGAGAAATATGAGAGATAAGGCCGAAAATGCATTTTACAGAGCGTGGGATCTTGCCAACAAGAAATCGGATGTTAAAGCAAGAGAAGAGATAAAGAAAGAATTACAGGAACTTAAACGTTGACAGAGATTTTTTTGATTAGAGGGATTTACAGGATTATAGGAGAAACGTTACGCGTAACGTATAACGCGTCACGGGACTCGATAACAACCGCATGATATTGCTCCAGGTAAAAGTCTGTTACTTCTGAAGATGCTTCACATTATGTTATATCTTTACGCGTAACGCGTGACGCGTCACGATATTAATAAACAAAGGAGAGAAAAGATATGAAGCAAAATCTCTTTTTTACCATAAAACATATTTTGCCTTTTAAAGGCCTATCTTTTATTGAAATATTGATATCTTTCGTCATACTTTCCACAGCTATAGTAATAGTTACAGGTGTTATGTCTAATGGATTGATGGCAGTGAAAAAAGGGGAAAATGTATCTATAGCTACTAATCTTGCACAGGCACAGTTTGAAGCTTATGAGGGAAATTTCAGTATGATACCTTTTTATCCCGGTACTGCTTCTGGTTCTACTTATTATCCCGATCCTAACAGTCATGCAGGGCTATTTGTTCATCACTCTGTTGACCCCAGTGATTTTGGATTGCCTTCAGGTACCTATCATGGCGGGGGCGATGATTTCTACCACCGTGCCCCCGATTATGATCTTAATAGAGATGGCTATGGCAATGATATTCTTGAACCTCTCGAACCTGTTAACGTTGAAAGAACTGTCTTTATACCTGTTGTTGAAATAAAACCATGGAGTAACGGCTTTGATATAAATGAAATAAAACATATGATAGTAACTATTTACTGGAAAGAAAGGGATGGAGAGGGAACACTGTCAGGGTTAAAAAATGTATCTTTTGAGGGATATATAGTAAAAGATAAACCCAACCCCTGGTAGTGAATAGTGTGTAATGGGTATTACTCACTATTCACTACTCACTATTTAAGTTCTTCAAGAGCTTTCTTTGCATCAATATGGGCCGGATCATAGGACATGGCCATTTCGAACTCTTTCTGTGCCAGTTTTTTCTTTTGCTGACTTTCAAATATCTGTCCCAGTATATAATGGGCATCTGCAAAGTTTGCTTCCTGTTCTATGGCTAATTTTGCCAGTTTTTCTGCTTCTTTTAAATTGTTACTGTCAAAGTTTACAATAGCCTGAGCAACAAAGGCAATAGTAGAATGAGGTTTGAGGAGGCCAACTTTCATAAGAGGTTCTCTTACTTGCCATGGTTCTTTGATTTTTCTGAGATAATAGCCGAGTTTATAATAAAGATCTGCATTATATGGTTCTTCTACCAGTAATGCTCTTATTAATTTTACTGATTTTTCCGTATCACCTTTTTTGTAGCAAATATCGCCTATATATTCTCTCAGAAGAGGGAGCCTGGAATTTTCTTTTTCCATTCTTTCAAGATATTCTTCTGCTTTATTAATATCACCTGAATAATAATAGGCTATGCCGAGACAGAAATATATCATGATATCATCAGGTTCTGTGTCGGATTTCTTATGGAATTTATCTATTAAATCATTGAGCTTTCCGAATTTCAGATAACCTTTAATCATATTTCTTATGGCATAGGTATTTTCCGGATCTATTGATATGGCTTTTATATATCCATGTATGGCAGATTTTACATCACCCTGTCTGTCGAAGGCAAGAGCCAGGCTGTAGTGATTGATAGCTTTATCCGGTTCCAGTTCAACAGATTTTTTATAGCTTTCAAGGGCTTTATTCAGATCATTAAGTTCCATGTAAATATTACCGAGTGCAAAATGAGCTGCTGACAGAGACGGTTCTATTTCTACAGCCTTCTCGTATTCTGTCTTTGCTTTTTCGAAATCTTTCAGATCATAATAAACAAGGCCGAGATTATAACGGGTTATGGCATTATCTTTTTCCATTTCTATTGCTTTTTCATATTCTTCCACTGCATCTTTTAATTCCCCTTTTGTATAATAGGCAGATGCAAGCCCTCTGTGAGCAAGAACCAGATCCTGTTCCAGTTCTATTGCTTTTTTATATTCATCTATTGCTTCAGAAAGTTTCCCCTGAGACTGATATACTGAAGCCAGGCTGCAATGAACGAGATCCATATGAGGATCTATCTTTAAAGCTTCAATATATTGTTCAGCTGCTTTATCAAGGTCTCCCTGACTGTAATAGGCAAGGGCAAGATTACTGTATGCCTGTGGCATGTTCGGCTCAAGCTGTATAGCCATATTGAATTCTTTTATGGCCTGTTCAATCTGACCTCTGTCATAAAGGCATGAACCGAGATTACAATGAGCGAGAGCAAAATTTGGTTTTATCTTTATTGCTTCCTGATATTCGAGTATTGCCTCGTCTATTTTTCCTATAAGGCGATAGGTATCGCCAAGATTTGAATAGGCACTTGCATAGAGAGGATCAAGTTCTATAGCCTTATGGAATTCCATAATAGCTTCTTTTGCTTTCCCCTGGGACTGGTATATTTCTCCGAGACATCTATGGTATAAAGCAGAAGAAGGTTCTATTGCTACGGCTTTCTGAAAAGCTGTAACTGCTTTTTCCATCTCTCCTTTATCTCTGTAAGCAAGTCCGAGATTCCAGTAAGCCCATGCATATTTTATATCCAGTTCTATGGCCTGTTTAAATTCTTCTATGGCCTCATCCAGCTTTTTCTGAATATAATAAATTTCTCCGAGAGCTCTATGGGAGGACGCACATTTCTGCGGTTCTTTACTTATAGCTTCTTTATACTCTTTAACAGCTTCTTCGTAGTTTTTCTGTATTTTATAAATTTCTCCGAGACTTTCATGAGACGCTACAAGAGAGGGATCCAGGAAGAGGGATTTTCTGTAGGAAGATATGGCATCATCTATTTTTCCCTGTGAATGATAGGCTCTGCCCATCATCTGATGGACAATGGCAAAGTCAGGTTTCGCTTCAAGGGCTTTCTTGAAATATTCTATTGCTTTAAGATAATTCTGACTGTAGAGATAAACAGTACCGAGGCCTTTATAGGCAAATGCATCATTCGGCCTGAACTTCAAAGCTTTTTCATGATATTCAACAGCTTTTTCGTATTTCCCGAGTCTGCAGTAAGTATTTCCAAGAGCATTTATGGCATAAACATCCTTTTTGTTCAATTCCACTGCTTTCTCGAAAGATTTTTCCGCTTCCTGAAATTGACCTTCTCTGAAATAAAGATTTCCAAGATTATAATGTATTTCCGATTTACTCGGATCTATACTCAGAGCTTTTTCGTAATTTTCAAAAGCCAGTTGAACATTATCCTGTTCCTGATACAGTCTGCCCAGCCTGAATATGGCATTTGTATCCAGTTTACCTGTACTTTTTTCTACAACATTACGATATTTTTCAAATTCTTTATCCAGATCATATTGATTGGGGTTATAAAAGGCGCCCTGACTGCGTCCTAACACCATGTCTTTTATATTACCTAGCATATATTGTCCCCCCTACATAATTTTCGTGCCTTTCCTTAATATTCAACACATAACGGTTAAAATCCTCTTTATTTACACATCATAACACCGAGGGCTATAGAGTTCAGTCTTATTGATGCAGGATCAGACCTTGATAACATTACAACAGGAGCCTTTGCTCCCAGGATAATACCGCCAAATTCTCCTTCTGCCGTATACATAAGGGTTTTCCCGAGCATATTTCCGGCACTTATATTGGGCACAAGAAATATATCGGTCTTTCCTGCTACAGGAGAACTTACCCCTTTAATTTCAGCAGATTCCGAAGATAATGCCAGATCCATGGCGAGAGGGCCATCTATTACACAGTTTTTTATCTGTCCTCTCTGGGCCATTTTGGATAATACTGCTCCGTCTATTGTTTCTCCCATGTCAAAATTTATTGTCTCTACAAAGGAAAGAACGGCAACATTCGGTTTTTCTATGCCAAAATTATTGGCCAGTTCAATGGCGTTATTTAATATGTCAATCTTCATTTTAATATCGGGGGTTATATTCATACCGCCGTCTGTTACAAACATAAATCTGTCATATTTTGATATTTTACATACAAGACAGTGGCTCAGGATTCTGTCTCCTCTGAGACCTGTTTCTTTATCCAGTATGCCTTTAAGTAAATTTCCAGTTGACAGTTTCCCTTTCATAACTATATGAGCGGAACCGTTTCTTACAAGTTTTAAGCTTTCAAGTAGAGCCTGTTTTTCATTACTATGATTTACAATCGTTACAGATGAAATATCATATTTATGCTCTTCTGCAATGGATTTTATTTTGTATTCGTCTCCTACAAGAATAAATTTCGCTATATCCTTTGCTTCTGTAACAGCCAGTAATATTTCTTTATCTTCCGCTTTTACAACGACAACTGTTTTAAGGTCTTTATCTTTCACATTGTTTATTATATCTTTAAAATCTTTCACCATATTTATAATCTCCTTTTTTCGGCATTTCAGCATTTTTAGCTGACATGCTGACTGCTGACATGCTGAATTGCTAATATGTTAACGCTTTTTCTTCTCCTTTTAAAACCCTGAGAGCACCGAGTGCAAGAGCATGCATTTCATTCTGGCTGGGATATACGAAAACTTTTCCTATGAATCCTACCATGTCTTTTATGTTTTCTACAACCATCTTTGAATTTGCAAGTCCTCCTGTTATAAAAATTCCGTCTACAGAACCTTTAAGCACTGCTGCCATAGAAGCTATTTCTTTTGCTGTACCGTAAGCCATAGCTTCATAGACCAGTTTTGCTTTTTCGTCTCCTTTATTTATCCTTTTTTCTATTTCTATTGCATCATCTGTTCCCAGATATCCTGTAAGGCCGCTTTCTTTCATAAATTTTTTCATAAGATCCTTCTGCGTATATCTGCCGGAAAAGCACAGCCTCATAACATCTATAATGGCAAGTGTTCCCGCTCTCTGGGGAGAGAAAGGGCCATAACCAAGAGCACCCATGTTAACATCTACAGCTTTACCATGATTGAAAGCCGCCACTGATATACCTCCACCCATATGGGTACCTATCATATTCACTTCATCAAATTTCTTATTTAAATATTCCTGTGCTACAAGTCTTCCTACTGCTCTCAGGTTGAGAGCATGAAGGGTACTTCTGTATTCTATTTCCGGTACTCCTGAAATTCTGGCAACAGGAGGCAGTTCACTTACAGTTATAGGGTCTACTATAAAAGAAGGCATACCATGAGAAGTGGCAATTTTATATGCTATGGGAGCAGCAAGATTTGCTGCATGCTCAAATCCCCACCTTTCTTCACTTTTATCCCGTAAATCACCTATCATAGCTTCGTCTATATTATAGGTTCCGGCAGGAACCGGTTTCATAAGTCCCCCTCTTGCCACTACAGCATGAAGCTCTTCAGGCCTTATATTTTTTTCTTCCATGAATTTTATTATAAGGTCATATCTGTAATCGAATTGCTCAAACATTTTATGAAACGTTTTCAGTTCTTCCCGTTTATGTACAATATTTTCCGTGAAAATTTCTTCTTCGTCACTGAAATAGGATATTTTGGTAGACGTAGAACCGGGATTTATTACAAGCATATTATACATTTTCATA
>JBEHWP010000444.1:0-5806 GCA_040217665.1 Vulcanimicrobiota bacterium | reverse complement strand
TCTTCTATATTTTTCATTTTAAAATCCAGCCAGGGAATGTCTAAAGAATGTCTGATATATATGTTTCCAATCCCCTGGTTTATCTATATTTCAGGTTAAAAGAATGTCTAAAGAATGTCTAAAGAATGTCTAAAGTATAACTAAAGTTTAGATATTCAAAACCCATTTAGAATCTCTATTATTCCCTATATTTTTTATTGTTTTATCTTTCTTAGACATTAAATAAATGAGATTCTTCACTTTATTAATTTTTTGTTTCTCATCCAGAATATCAGAGAGTTTATCCTTTAAAAGTTCATATATTTCCTGCCTTGAGGAAGAACCATATTTTTTTATAAGCTCAAGAATCATATCTTTGTAATAGCTATTATCAAAGGCCCTATATTTTATATAGCTTGTTTTATCGCCTGTAATATCTGCAATTTGGGAAGCAACATAAATATTAGGATATCTTCCTTCCACAAGCTTCTGTTTCTTAAGAATATTATATTCATCTTTAGTAATAGATTTTTTCTTTTGAACTTTATCCAGTATCATAACTGCTGCAAGGCTTAAATCAGTATTATTAATAAGAATTCTTGTGTAATTTTCATCAAGGACTGTTCCATAAATCGTAACAAATACTCTTCCCGGCCCGGTTAAATCGTAATCAGGCATAGGAAAATACCTTTTTCTCTGAAGCCGGAACATTCTATGTATTCCGCTTGAGATAGTATCGATCATATTCAATCTTACCATAGCATTTGCCAGAAAAGAATTTCTGTAAAATGGAGGCACATATGCCGGAGAAAAAAGTGTCTCAATATTGCCGGGAATAAAGGTTCCTTCATTAATGAAAAATAAACGATCCGGTTTTTCAATTACATTTATCCTGCCCCTTAATGTATAATCCTGATGGGCAATACAGTTATGAAGTGCTTCTCTTATAATATACGGCTCATATTGCTGTGTCTCCACAGGGAAAAGAGTATTACCCGGCATGTATCTGTATGTAAGATTTCTAATTTTAGAAAAAACCTTCTCTACTGACAGTATAAAAGGAGGCCCAAAATGCTCATAATCAATCCTGATTCCCTGATTATCTTCTAAAATCCAGGTAATCTGAGATGTAAAAGGGTTCAGGTATTTCTGTGTTTCTTCTTTCCCGAGCAGTATTATGGCTGTTGCTGTTATTTTTCCCTCTATAGTGATATTTATTTTATTAAGAAAAGTTTCATCATCCCATTCATCAACTTCTGATGAAATTTTTGGATTCTTCTCCCTGAAATTTTCTCTTGCTTTTCCAAGAGCAATCGGATCGAGATCTTTCAATGTAACATTTTCATATATTCTGGCAGACCAGTCAGAGTATTTCTGATTTCTGATATATTCCAGTTCCTGTATATTAAGTGGTGCCAGTGAGTCGTTTTCACGACCGTAATAATGACCTTTCCA
This sequence comes from Vulcanimicrobiota bacterium, assembly GCA_040217665.1. Lineage (GTDB taxonomy): Bacteria > Vulcanimicrobiota > SpSt-956 > SpSt-956 > JAKJGF01 > CALARM01. The sequence continues at coordinate 4,372 of JBEHWP010000444.1, read as the reverse complement.
GGAAGTCGGAATTCCTGAAGGTGCAGCAGGAATCTGGAACATAATCACTCTTCCTTCTTTAAGAGATAATTCATATATTTCTATAAATGTTAATCTGTCACCGGTATGGTCTGCTACATCTTTTTTAAGTTTAACAAGACTTTCCGGAGAGTTTTTATAATTTGTTCCCACAATTTTGCCGTTATTATCAACACCGAATATTATCCAGCCATACTGGATTCTTTTTAAGTTAGCTTCATTGCTGATTGCAGAAAAGTATTTTCCGAGATCATCAAAGGAATAATCATTTTTCGCTTCCTTGAATTCAAACCATTCCTTCTCTTTTCTATATCTCAGCTCATTAAAAGTTTCTTCCTGCTGTCTTTTATCGAGTATCATAAAGAGTCTCCGTTTTTATATTTATTATCTGTCATTTTTAACCAAAATATCTTTATAAAATATCTTCTCTCAATAAATATCCTGTAACAGAACCCCTTTCCACTAAAAAGTTTAATATAACCATAATCTGTTTTTTTATCTGTTTGGATGTTTTCACTTTATAACGATTTTTCAGAATATATCTTCTAACAAAATTTTCAATGTAATAAATAGTATTTATCTCTAACTCTTCAGTGAGCAAGGATTCATTTTTCTGTAAAATATTACTTATCCAAAACACGCCATCCTCTATAAACTTACTTCCAATATCATTAAGTACCTTCGAAATGGAATATAAGACTGCAGGATGATGGCCAATGTCTTCTGCAACTTTTTTAAAAAATAATTTGTCTCTGTCTTTTAATGTATGCCATTCTTTTACACCTTTTCTCCAAACAGACCCTGCTAAAAGATAATTATGTATGAGTTCGTTAGTATAATGATATGAACTTTTATTTTTACAAATGTCAGCTATCTTCGTGTAGAAGGCATTCCAAACTATCCAAAATGCTTCATATTGCTTCAGATCATCTTCAGCCATGATAAAATTGCTAAAAAAATTAGCCATATTTTTTATACTAAAATCATCAATAAAAGGTCTTAAATAAACTTCAATTTCTTCTTTTTTTAAATTTAAAATGACATAGGCAAATTTTTCTAAAAATCTTTGTTTGAACATGTAATCAATTTTGTTATCATCTATGAATAGTTTTTTAAAAAAAACAGGAAAGATGCAATTTAAAAATTTTTTATGATCTTCATTCTCTATTTTTAGAGGTAATAACTTAAAAGCTGTTTTCAGAGTATATAAATCTATCTCATTTAACTTTGGTAACTCATCGTACGTAACACTATTGGAAATGATGTTTTCTATTTCATGCTTATATTTTTTTACAAAACGATCTAATACTTGTCCTTCTGTAACTTCATAAATATCCTTTTTATAATTTTCTTTCCTGATTGTTTCTCTTAAATAATCATATTCAGGTTTTAATAATAAATACCCTAAAAATATTGAATTACCATCTTTAAAACATTTTTCCCATAAGTTATATAAGATACCATTAATAACGAAAGTCAATGTTTCTCTTTGAGAAGTAAGTAATAATAAGAATAATAAGTATTTAATTGATTCTTTATCCTCTGGAAAAAGTCTAATCAAATGAGGTAAAAGAATTACGGCTGGTTTTGTACCGTCAGAGACCTGGTATAAATAATCTACTTGTAATGGTAATGAGGCGAATCCCGTAATTACATCTCTACAAAGTTCTCGTTCATCCTTATTTAATTCATCAAAAAAGTCACGGATTAGAACAGAACAGCTATATGCGGGAATGGCTCTATTGAACAAAGAAAATTTTTCATCTTTTCTGTCTTTTAATCCCTCAATAATTTCTCTTGTTTCTGTGATTACCAGTTGTAGATTGTTTTCGTATTGTTGATATTCTTTGTATTTATCCTCATTTTTCTCGAATCTATAATGTGACCATGCTCTCAAAGAGGTATATTTCATTACTTCTGATCCTTCTTTTATAGCTTCTTCACTGTGTTTTCGTAGTTCATGAGGAATATTCGAATTAAAATATTTTACTTTTCGTCCATTTATATATCCTACTGCCTCAGTCATCCTTCTTTTATCCATTCTTGCTAAAAATAATCTCCAGGTTTTATCAAAATCAGTCTGTACAGTTTCATCAGGAAGTTGCTCATAATATTTATCGAAAATCGTCCACAAGGTCTCTTGCATATTTTGTATGTCCTGGTCACTTTCTTCTTCTATTCTACAAACCTGATAATAAAGTGCTAAATGTTCGATGGTCATCTGTCTATGTTTATCATCACAGGCTTCAATTCGTTCTTGTTCACATACCTTCTTTTTATAATTACTCCCCAAATTACTCAACAACAAAAGAGAATGTTTTGCTGTTTGATCCTCCATCCATCTACGTGTATCATAAAAAAAGAATTCTCTTGTTTGAAATAGTATTTTTGCTATGTTGAACATTTTAAAAGGCTGAGCGAAAGCTACACTTGTAACTACGGCTGTTATAGAAGCAGATTTCGAATTTTCAATAATATATTTACACCAACTCTCATATATCTCTTTAGATGTTGCTTCTGCATTTTCGAGTAACCATTTCTCCAAAGCCATGTGAATTGATTCAAGTAGATTAGTAGAAACTTTTGTACCTCTATACATATTCCACAGTCTATCGCTTATATACTGTTTTATAGATTTACGTTCATCAATAAAAACTTCTACTTCTGCAACTTCATCTTTGAGCCTGGAATTTGCATAACACTCAACAGTTTTGTTTGTAAAAAACAGAATAAAATCAATGGTTTCTTCTGGAGCAAATCGCAATAACTGAAAGATAGGAGTTTGAAATGCACTTGCTGGATAATATTCATTATGATGTTGAGCAAGGCAAAAACACTGTTCAACTCCGTCTCTGTGTCCTGAACGCCAATCTGTCTCATCAGGAATTTGAAACCAGAAGAGATCTGCCAAACGAATAACTTGTTCTGGGAGGTTTTTCGCTATTTCAAGACTATCTGTAGCGGATGATAGGACAGTACAAATCAAATCATAATATTTACTTCTATGATCAGTTTCCTTTTTAGATATAACTTCGTTAAAAATATTTGTTAGTTCATCTTTTATTTCAAATGAACCATTCAAAATGGTTCTTATAATTTGATTTTTTATTTCATTACGTGAGCTATAGTCAAAGCCACTTTTTTTTGCGATTTCTTCATAATAAAATAACGCTATTTGTCCTGCATTTTTCGTTGTTTTGCCTTGCTTATTTGTATTATTCCAATCATCAACTAATGGAAGAATAGTATTTATAAGCCTTAAACCCAATATTTCCTTGTGCTTGTTTATAAAATTTATTACACAACTCCAGCCATTGCCTTTCGGTATTGTGAAAAGAGTTTTTAAGGCAATATCATCTGTTTTAGAGATATTAAGACGATTGAGAATACTTTCATCAATTTCTGTACAGGCTATCCTGAGCAAAAAAACAGTTCTAACGAGTAGATTTTGATCATCTTCTAAAAGCTTAGTTTCAAATAATTGAATAAAATTTTCCGAATAATCGGATAGTAATATCGATACTATAATTTCGTCTTGCCAATGTTTTTCGATTTTGTCATCCTTAATTGTAGATTCAATTAAAATTTTAATATCTTCATTTTTTAAAAAAAGTTTTTCTGAAAGCCAATTTCTAAAAGCCCTGCGAATTGGTAAAGAATCTCCTATATTCTGATAAAACTTTTTGTAATCTTCTAATTCACGAAAAGCTCGTTCTATTATTTTATCTAACGCCCATTCTTCGTAAATATCGTGAGTAATAAAGTATCCGCCGGCATTAGAATCATATTGTATAATTTCATCAGATATCAATCTCTGCACTATTTCATTTTCGCATTCATCAGCTTTTACAAAGAAATATCCGTCATTAGCTCTTTTCTGGGCGATTTTAATAAAACAGTTTTCTCTTTTTATGTGAGTATTGTCTTTCTGATATGATGTTTTTGATATTTGTTTATTCCACAAGATATGGTTGAAGTCAGAATAATTTACAGTAGCATCGACTTCTTTGTAAATCTGTAAGTATTCGTTAAGATAAAAAGGATTGCGTAAAAGTTCAAGCCATCTTTGATTGGCCGGAAGGTTGAATTTATATATTTCAGAAAAATATTCAAGTTCTTTAATTGTAAGGTTATTGATATGTAATGGTTTAAAAGTAATCTTATAAATTTCTACAAACTTATATTTAAGATCATCTAAATAACTGTATCTTGTTGTAAAAATAATTCTCCATTTATAATTAAGTAAAGCAGATAAAAATTCCTGAAAAACCTCTTGATGTTCTATGTCAGACAATTTCTCAGCAGAGTCAATAACAATAACTTTATCCATAATATCTTCGTGAACTTTTATGAA
>JBEHWP010000443.1:0-5814 GCA_040217665.1 Vulcanimicrobiota bacterium | reverse complement strand
TCTGCAGTCTTTCAGGATAAATATATAATTAATGAGAAACTGATGTCTCTAAAATTGTCTCTTTACATGGCCTGGATGTCAAATATTTCTTCATAAGTACTTCATTACCTTTACCTATATATTCCAGTTCATCCATAAGATTTCTTACCAGATGGATCCCTCTTCCACGAAGGGAGAACATATTAATCTCTTCTGTAGGATTGGGCACAATGTCACTGTTAAAACCTTCTCCTTCATCTTTAAAACTTATTACCAGTTTATCTTTGTAAAGAGAATAATTTATAAAAACCTTCCTGTCACTCTGAGATTTATTCCCATGTTCTATGGCATTCATTCCAAGTTCAAGGAAAGCAATTTTTAAATCACTTATTTCCTCATCAGTCAGGCTGGTTCGTAAAAACAGCCGGGTAATGAATTCATTGAGTTCTCTTAAATAAATATAAGTACTCTCAATAGTAAAATTTATCTTTTCCAGCAAACCATCTTCTTTTAACCTCTTATTCTCCTGAAGATGGAGTTTTATACGTTCACATAATTCATCATTATCAAAAGGTTTAATTATATATTCATCTGCCCCTGTTCTTATACCATGTAATATATTGGTATCCCCTTTCAATGCAGTTAGCATAATTACAGGTATAAGATTATATTTTCTCTGGCTCTTAAGTCTTTTACAGACCTCAAAACCATTTATTCCGGGCATCATAATATCGAGGAGGATTAAATCAACATGGTTCTTATATACTATTTCAATAGCTTCTTCTCCGTTAGAAGCAAGTAAAACATTATAATTTTCACATATGAGAAGATTTTCAACAAGACTTCTCACATAAGGATCATCATCAACAACTAATATGCTATAAGACATATATTAACTGGCGTAAGTAACAAACTTACAACCAGCATTCACCTCTAAACTTGTAAAATTTGAAATTGTCTGTATAAAAATTCATTTCCCCTTCAAAGATAAGCTTTGAAGATCTACTTTCTTATATTCTAACATATTTCAGACTTATTTTCACATTTTTTCATAATTTATTATTCCGGCACTCTGTAAGGTATTGCAGATTAATACAATAACAGGCATGACCGTATCGGTCACAACCAGATATGAAAATGAATAGACAGTGGAGCATAAAACTTCATCATTTTCATATAAAATTATTCAGACAAAATACCTCTCTATAATTTCCATCTAAAGCTTTATTTTACGTCATTAAAAATGAAAATTCCTGTACTTTTAAATTATGAATATACTGTTTTGAATATTTCAATCTTTATTATAAAAATCCTGCCAAAAGTTTAAAATTTAGAATAAGTCAGAAAATTTTCGATTTTTTTGTTGAAATGGCTAAAACAAGGATATAAACTCTATTTGCACCGGCATCTACTAAAGTTACTGAACATTCTTTTGCAGTTGAACCTGTAGTAAATACATCATCAACAAGGAGAATATTTTTACCTTTCAAAAAACTATGGTCTCTGACACAAAAAGCACCTTTAACATTTTTTTCCCTTGTATCAAAAGGTACAGTAACCTGCTGTTTTGTATCTCTATTTCTGTATAGTATATCAGAAGAGCAGACAAAATCCTTTCTGCCGGATAGAGTCCTTATCAATATTTCTGACTGATTAAACCCTCTCGAAGCCATTCTATTTTTATGAAGAGGAACAGGAATAATCAATTCGACAGAATCATGGGAGAAAAATTTGAAAAATTTCTGAAACATAAGGGTACCAAGCTTTTCTCCTATGACTATTTTTCCTTCGTATTTCAGTCTACCAATAGCTTCTTTAAGAAGATCTTCATAAAATCCGAGAGAACAGGCAAATTTTCTACTATTACATTCAGGGCAAACATGAGGAACTTCGAAAAATTCTTTCATACACTCATAGCAGAAAGGTAAAGTAGATGTATCTATATTCTGAATACACTTCTCACAGAGCCACTCCTTTTCCCAGGATTTGCAAAGGAGACAACGGGGAGGATACAATAAATCTATTAATCCGTCTATAATGTCTTTAAATATCATAAATGTAACCTTGATGTGTGATACCATAATCGTGACCCGTGACGCGTGACGGATAAATTTCACTCTTCACTTTTCACCATTCACTGTTTTAGAAATTTTCTTTTTTATAATATCAATAATAATCCATAATTCTTCAAGCCTGAATAAAAGAATAAGAGGGATAAATACTGCTGCACCTGATAAAAGAGACAGTGCTACAAGAAGGAATTTATTGGGCAGTACAGACACATCCAGTAAATTTTGCAGCCACGAAGAAACAATTATTATAACAAAAGCCATAGAAAGAGAAGATATACATAATTTTATCAGAGAAGATAATAATCTGTTTATTTCAAGGCCTCCAAGTTTTTTATACAGATAAACACTTAAAACACAGAAAGCCAGCGTTGTAGAAATAGAAGTAGCAAGTGCTATACCTCTGGAGCCAAGGTCTGTATAATGAAAAAAAATATAACAGGATATAAAATTGGCTGATATACCGGTCACTGTTGCTATGATAGGAATTTTCGTCTCCTGAAGAGCAAAGGAACAGGAAAATAAAACCTGTACACATGCAATAAAAGGAAGTCCGAGAGAGTAAAAAAACATAGCATCGGAAGTACAGGACGTTGCAGAAGCATCAAAAGCACCTCTCTCAAAAAGGAGTCTTACAAGAGGGATACGTAAAATAATAAGGATTGTAGCAGCAGGTAACATACCGAGGAGTATCATTCTGATACCGAGAGAACATACGGAACTTAACTTTTTAAAATCCTTCCTTGCAGCATGTTCTGACATAAGAGGATAAATAACTATATTCATGGCAAGGGCAAAAAGCTGTACCGGCAAACCTACTATTTTAAATGAATAATTAAGAGCAGCAACACTTCCGGGAGAAAGAGAGGAAGCAAAGTGAAGAGAAACAATCTCATTTATTCTTCCCATAGACGAACCCATAAGTATAAGACACATCATAGCAAACATCTGTTTCACATAAGGATTGGATAAATCTATATTAAGGTTTAGATTTCCTGAATAGGGTAAAAAGGCAGGTATCTGTATAAGACAGTTAAAAAAAAGAGCAAAAACACAGCCTGCGGCAAGAGCGCTTATTCCCCATGTAGGAACCAGAAGAATTACAGAAAGAATTATAATTGTATTTGTAGTAAAACCGAAAAAAGCAGGAGCAGTAAATTCTCTGTAAGAATGAAGAATAGCTGTTAAAAACTTGGCAATAAAAAAAAATACAAGCCCTGTAAATATGCACCTCATAATACTCACGGAAAGGTTTTTTATGAGAGGAGAAAAACCGGCTCCTATTATAGAAATAAGCAGGGGAGCAAAAATAATACCGGCAATGGAAAAAACTATGCAGACTATAAGTCCGAGAGTAAAAATACTGCCGGCCATTCTCCAGGCTTTTTCCGGTGCTTCTGAGATTAAAGCCCTGGTAAAAATAGGTATAAAAGACAGATTAAATGCCACAAGAAGCATTTCAAAAAAATCCATAGGAATTATTCTTGCAGCAAGATAGGCGTCTACCTGCGGAGAAATACCTAAAAGAGCAGCAATAACCATTTCTCTGCCAAACCCGAGAACAGTGCTTAAGGCCAAAGCTACCATGATTATTCCTGCTGCATTAAAGGCTTTTTCTCTACTGAAAACAGGTAATTTATTGTGATTCACCGGTGGTATTTAAAAGTTAACCTTTGATTAAACTTCTTTCTTTGTAATTGGGTTCCGGGTGTTGGGTTTCAGGTTTCGGGTTTTTAAGTTTTCTAACCCAGAACCCAGACCCCGGAACCCTTTAAATTATTTCTTAACATGTAACATTTTATCCGGATATTTGAGGTTCAAACTTCTGAGAATCTCATTCATAACAGGACTCAATTCCGATCTATGTATAAAATCTCTGTCATTTATATTCAGGGTAACTGCATAAATCTTTTCAAAAATATTTCTTATATTGTTCCATGACGAACCGGATTTTATCTCTATATATCTCTGAAAGAAATAAGACATAAAACAAAGAAGCATATGTCCCTTAATACGTGTTTCAGACATTTCGTAAAAAGAACTCACCTGAACAAAAGTCTTCACACATTTAAAGGTATCATAAATGGTTCTCAGATTTCTGTAAGATTGAATAATCTCATCAGGTGTCAGTATAGTATTTGATGTTCTGGCAAAATAAAGACCGTCATATTTTTCTTCCTCTTTAATTCTGGCTTCATCCAGTATTAACATACCTCTTGCATCCCTGCAACAGAGTTTGCTCATTATGGGATGGTCTGTAATAATATCGGAAGATTTATCACCGGAATTAATTCCGGACAATAGAAGCTTTATTCTTGAGATCCATTTTTCTCTTATATGCCGGTCTGTTCTTACATCTTCCGGGTCAACCCAGAGAACATAGCGATATCCGGTGAAGTTCATATCCATGACACTGAGACCTTTATCTGTCTTCTTAAATTCACCCTTTACCGACAACAAATCTTCTTCGAGTAAACGCAATTTACCTGTCATTATGTAATCTATATTCATATCCTGAAGCTCTTTCAGTTGTTTCTCACTTAATAGAAATAGAGGAAGAACAAATATAAAGTCATTTAACTCAAAGTCTTTTACCTTTTCAGACACCTTTTTTACAACAGATAAATCAACGGTGTTTTCCGGGAATATTTCATATGTAACAGGTAAACCTGTGTGATCTGTTGTAATACCTGTTAGAATATGTTTATTTGCAGGCTTATAAGAACCGGCGCATCCATAAGAAAGAAAATTTTCTTCATCCATATCCCTTACCTGAAAATTCACAGAGGGACTGTAAAAAAATGCTCTATTACTCTCGTCTTTTATGCTATAAAAATACTCTTCTACCATTTCTTTATGTTTTTCCAGAAAATCCAGACCACGATAAAGATGATAAAGAGTAAATTCCATATCAATATTAAAATAGGTCTTATCCTTTAACCAGTTATAACAGTCCCGGGCAGAATCCGGTTCCTGCAATCTGTTCAGGATCATTCCCATTATAGCTTTATGTATAACATCTTCATATCTGTGTTTCTTTAATTCTGTTTTAAAAAACACATCTAATTTTAATTTTTTCCAGAGATTTTCCAGTACATATAAAATTCCCCATGTACGACTTTCTCCTATTTTTAAATCAGGAGCAAATTCAGATCGTTCTCCCAGATAGGAAAGTAATTTATAGGCTATATTTCTTATCTCTTTTTCATTCAATTCATGGGCTTTACCAAAATTACATATAACAGTAGTCTCAGGAAGCCTCTTTTCAGGACACCACTTGTTATCTACAAGCTCTACATATTTAACAGAAGGTCCTTTTTTTCTTTTAGATACTGTTTCTCTTATATACATAAATCACTCTATAACATATTTTCTATGAATTTATGGAAGCTTTTTATGATAGCCCCAGGTTTCATAAAAATCTATGTCATTGTTCCTTTGCTTTTTGAATTAACATTCTGATTGTTTCAGAAAGTTCATTTAAGCTCACAGGCTTTACAAGAAATTTTTTTATACCTGCACTGAGAAGTGCATCGTGGGTAAAAAAGTCATTAAAACTTGTAAGCAGCAGTACAGGTGTGGAAGGACTGATATTTATAATTTCTTTTCCAAGTTCAATACCGGTCATACCGGGCATGGATTGATCTGTAACAACAAGATCAAAATCCTTATAGTTATTTCTGAATATTTTCAAACCTTCAGTACTGTTTAACGTAGAGACAATATTGTATCCGAGTCTTTCTATCATTTCTTTCATCATATAGTG
>JBEHWP010000442.1:0-5827 GCA_040217665.1 Vulcanimicrobiota bacterium | reverse complement strand
GTCACGCGTCACGCGTCACGCGTCACGATAATTAAAAGGAGAATTTTTTATGAGACCGGTATGTTCTATTTTAACAGAAGATGATATAAAGAAAATTGTTAAATCGGCATTTGAATTACTTGAAACAAAGGGAGTAGTAGTTCATAACAGGAAGGCTCTTGAGATTTTTGAAGCAGGCGGAGCCAGGGTAGATTATGGAAGTGAACTTGCTCTTATACCGTCACATGTTGTGGAAAAAGCACTGGAACTGGCTCCCGGAAATATAAAACTTTATAACAGTGAAGGTAAGGTTGCCATGGACCTCGGAGGATATAATGTCCATTATGATCCGGGTTCTGCAGCCATTAATTTCCTGGATCACAGTACAGGAGAGGTAAGAAAACCTGTTACAAAAGATTTTGTCGAGTTCATACAGATAGCGGAACAGCTTAAATATATCGATGCCCAGAGTACTGCATTGATCTGTGTTGATGTGCCGGAAGAAATAGCAGATCGCTACAGGTTATTTCTGGTTTTAAAATACGCAAAAAAACCTGTCATAACAGGAGCTTTCTCCATAGATGCTCCTTCTGTCATGTATGAAATGCTCTGTCTTATGTCCGGAGGGCCGGAAGCACTCAGAGAAAAGCCCAGAGCTATTTTTGACGTATGTCCTTCTCCTCCTTTAATGTGGAGTGATGTGACAAGCCAGAATTTAATAGATTGTGCCAGATGGGGCATACCTTATGAACTGGTGTCCATGCCTCTTGCAGGTGGAACGTCTCCTGCGACTCTTGCAGGAGCTCTGTTACAGCATACTGCAGAAAATCTGAGCGGAGTTACACTCGGTCAGCTTGCCTGTCCCGGAGCAAAGGTGATATACGGAGGTTCTCCTGCCATATTTGATATGAGAAAAGGTACAACTCCTATGGGTGCTATTGAAACAATGATGCTGGATTCTTCCTATAATCAGATAGGAAAGCATCTCGGTCTTCCCACTCATGCCTATTTAGGCATGACAGATGCCAAAGTGCCTGACAGCCAGTGCGGCGCAGAGTCTGCTCTCGGTATAATACTTGGAACCCTTGCAGGTGTTAATGTCATATCAGGGCCGGGAATGATGGATTTTGAAAGCTGTCAGAGCCTTGAAAAACTTATCCTTGATAATGAACTGTGCGGTATGGCCAGAAGGCTTACAGGAGGTATTGATACGTCCGATGAAGCAATAGCTATGGATATTTTAAAAGAAGTCGGTCATGAAGGTAAATTCCTCACACACAGACATACTTTGAAATGGTTTACTAAAGAGCAGTTTATTCCTTCTCCCGTTATAGATCGTTCCACCAGAAGGGAATGGGCTGATAGCGGAGAAAAGAGTTGCAGAGAAAGATCGAAAGATATGATAGATAAATTGCTTGAATCTGCTAAAGGTAAAGTAATAGATAGAGATACAGAGAAAAAATTAAATGATATTATGTTATCTCAGAAAGGTTTCCCGGAGAAATTAATAGAAGGGTAATTGCGTAACGTGTAACGCGTAACGCGTAACGGGTATTTCCCCGCACGCGTCACGCGTCACCCGTCACCCGTCACGAGTATATGATTTTTAGTGATTTTTTCCATCTCTTAAAACAATATGGAAATATAAGAAAATGTGTTCACTGTGAAGCCTATGAGCATGCCATGTCTCATATGAATGAAGATGCACCTTCGTATTTGAATGAAGACTGGAACAGTAATGCTATAGTTATTAAAACAGAGGTATACGGTTTTGTAAACTGTGAAGTCTGTCCTCCTGCAATAATACTCGGTGAATATCTTGAAAAGAGGCATAAAAGAAAGGCCTGGAAAAAGAAGAAAATTTCGGATAGTGAAAAGTGAGCAGTGAGCAGTGACCAGTGACACCTTACTGTTTATCACTCACCCATCACCCATCACCTTTCACCCTTCACTCTTCACGCCTTCTTCTTCTTTTTCTTATCCCATTGAAACCAGGACGTAACAGAGTGTTTCATGGTTTTCCAGAATACCTTTTCTCTTATCTTTAAGAGTGCCTGTCTTGCCGCTTCCTGTTCAGCTTCTTTTTTATTATCTCCTTTACCCTGCCCGATTTCTTTTCCGTTTACAGCAACAGATACATTGAAATATTTACAGTGTTCCGGTCCATCTTCTTTTATTACCGAATATTCCGGTACAGATTTATATTCCTTCTGTGCTATTTCCTGAAGGGCGGATTTGTAGTTATAATATTTTCCCGTAGTAAGTTCTGACAGTTCATCGAGAACATTTCTTTCTATAAATCTCTTTGCGCTCTCCCATCCTCCGTCACGATAAAGAGCTCCTATAACGCTTTCAAAGGCGTCTGCAAGGACTGATTTAAGTTTTCTTACATTTTCCCCTTTTTCCAGCTCTTTACCTACAAGGAGAAAATCCCTCATTTCCAGTTTTTCTGCAAGTCTTGAAAGGGTATCTCCGCAAACGAGAAACCCTTTTAATTTTGTAATCTGTCCTTCATTATGATTCGGATATTTATTAAAAAGAAATTCCACTACAACCAGATCCAGTACTGCATCGCCGAGCAGTTCAAGTCTTTCGTTGCAGCTTACATGATTCCATCCCTTTTCATCTGCATAGGATTTATGTATCAGTGCATTATGTATAAGAAGTTTATCGTTGAAGCGATAATCTATTTTACGTTCAAATCTGCACAGTTCTAACTGACGTTTTGCCGATATACTCATGGCAGTGAAAAGTGAAAAGTGAAAAGTGAAAAGTGAAAAATATTACTCACCTTTGACTCTTCACCCTTGACTCTTCACTCTTCACCTCCTCGCATTCTTTACAAATTCCATATATTTCCAGTTTATGATAGAGAGATTTAAAATTATTTTTTTCCGCCATTTCAAGTTGAAGTCTTTCAATCTGGGGATGGTGAAATTCGTGGATCTTCCGGCATTTTATACATATAAGATGGTCATGATGGGTATGACCGTACACATGTTCATACCGTGTCTGACCGTCTCCGAACATTCTCTCCTGTGCCAGATTGCATTCACAGAGTAATTTCATTGTTCTGTACACTGTAGTATAACCTGCTTTTATCCGTTTCTTCTTTAATATAGTATAAATTTCATCTACAGTCAGATGTTTTTCTATGGAGAAAAAGATCTCTGCTATTTCCTGTCTCTGCTGTGAAACATTAAGGTTATTATCATTTAAATATCTTATAAATATTTCTTTTTCAATCGCTTTTGTTAATAAAGTCAAATACTTCACCTCACAGGGCGAACACAGAGGTTCGCCCTTATTACGCATTACGCATCACGCATTACGCATTACGATTTAAAACAATCCCACAGTATTTCCATTCTTATCTATATCAATATGCACCGCTGCAGGTTCAGACGAAAGTCCCGGCATAGTCATCATCTTACCCAGTATGGGATAGAGAAAACCTGCTCCTGCAGAAGCTCTTATATCATCTACGGGAACGGTAAAATTCTTCGGTGCACCTTTAAGCGTTGGATCATGTGATAGAGAAAGATGTGTTTTCGCCATGTTTACAGGCATTTTATCATAACCGAGTTTTTTGTAAAGCTTCAATCTTTTCTTTGCCTGAGGTGAGAACACGACTCCATCTGCACCGTAAATCTCTTTTGCTATTGTTTCAATCTTTTCTTCTATTGAAATATTCAGATCATAGAGAAAACGGAAATCATTCGGCTTTTCACAGGCTTTTACAACAGCTTCTGCCAGCTCTACAGCACCTTCTCCGCCTTTTGCCCAGCACTGAGATTCTGCTGTAAAATCTGCTCCTTTTTCTATGGCTATTTTCTTTACTGCTTCCACTTCTTCCTCTCTGTCAGAGGTAAATCTGTTTACTGCCACCACTGCCGGTATACCATGCTTTTTTACTATCTCTATATGTTTTGCAAGATTTTCACAGCCTTTTATAAGAGCAGGCATATTCAATTCTTCTATTTTTCCCTGTGGAAGAGGCACACCCGGTTTTGCAATATAGGCTCCTCCATGCATTTTAAGTGCTCTTATGGAGGCAACTATAACCGCTGCATCAACCCTGAGCCCTGAGAGTCTGCATTTTACATTTATTAATTTTTCAAAGCCGCAGTCAGAGCCAAATCCGCATTCTGTTACAACATAATCGGCAAGTTTAAGGGCAACCATATCTGCAAGGGCGGAATTATTTCCATGGGCCACATTTGCAAAAGGGCCTCCGTGGATTATGACAGGCGTATTTTCTGTGGTCTGTACCAGGTTAGGCTTTATGGCTTCTTTCATAAGAACAGTCATGGCGCCTGCTGCTTTTATATCTTCAGCAGTTACAGGTTTCCCGTCAGGCGTAAATCCTACAACCATTTTAGAGAATCTTTTTCTCACGTCGAAAAGTCCTGTAGTGAGGGCAAGTATTGCCATGGTTTCGGACGCCACTGTTATATCATAGCCTGTTTCCCTGGGAATACCATTCTGGCTTCCTCCGAGGCCGATAATAATATTTCTGAGTGCTCTGTCGTTCAGGTCAACACATCTTCTTATCAGAACATTCCCTGCGTCAATATTTAATTTATTTCCGAGCAGAATGGACGTGTCAGTCATGGCTGCAAGGAGATTATGGGCTGTTTCCACTGCATGACAGTCACCTGTGAAATGGAGGTTTATCTGTTCCATAGGTAGAACCTGTGAATAACCTCCTCCGCATGCCCCTCCTTTTATGCCGAAGGTCGGTCCTTTTGACGGCTGACGGCTTGTATTGCAGACTGATTTGCCGATTCTTGCAAGTCCCTGCCCCAGGCCGAGAGCGGTAACAGTTTTACCTTCTCCGAGAGGTGTGGGGGTAATAGCAGTAACTGCTATGAATTTCCCGTTTTTTCTTTCCTTCAGTCTTTCCAGTATGGAAAGAGAGATTTTTCCGATGTGTTTTCCGTAAGGTTCCAGTTCCTCTTCCAGAATACCGAGTTTTTCCGCTATGTCTTTTACAGGTTTCAATGTAGCTCTCTGAGCTATTTCCAGGTCGTTTGGCATGTGTTAAATTCTCTCCTTTTTTATGTGTAGTGCGTGATAAATATTACGTGACGCGTAACGCGTGATTCGTGATGCGTAATGCGTAATGCGTAATGCGTATCACGAATCACGATTCAAATTCATAAGAAAAATAACAGTTTATATTTTTTTCTTCAAAAAATCTTTCCACTTCAGGTGTAACAATATGTGTTATCATAAGAGGAAATATGTCTTCTTTTATTTCTTTTTTCAGTCTTTCTATTTTCTTTAAAAATTTTATTATATCTTTCTTTCCTAACTGAGATTTTTCCTCTCCTATTATATATCTTTTATTTCCATCTTTATTAATTCTTTTCAAGATTTTCCTCTTCAAGTTTTTTCACTCTTTTTTCTATATAAAAAAACTCTTTTCAAAAATTCCTTCCATTATATATATTCCTCATTAATTATAACACGCCAGGTTTTCTATCACAATAAATTCTTAAAAAACTAAAAAAATGACAGGAATAGGAAGGATTTCATTCTGCTTTATAGAATAAAAAGCGGACAATGTAATAAAGAATAAAAAATGGTATTTGAAAATAAAAATAAAAAAAAGCAGGATTTTTGAATACTTCTATAGAATAAAATAGGTCGAAAATTAAATCGGATTTTGAAAAAATTAAAAAAGATTAACCTTTAAGGAGCAATGTTTATCTCTGTAATAGAAAAATTTTTATTTCAGATATTTATAAAATACTAAATTTTATAGAAGGAATTTTGCCCTGAGGTTAGAATATTTATATTTACTCTTTGTACGGACTCCGGGTTCGTCAAATAAATTAGCCTG
>JBEHWP010000441.1:0-5852 GCA_040217665.1 Vulcanimicrobiota bacterium | reverse complement strand
ACAGGTTCTGTCCGATAAGACTGTCTTTCAGATAGATTTCATCACATTCCATTTGCCCTGTTTTTACTGCAATATTCCCTTCTTTATCGTTCATTGATTCAACTGCATTGTTAACAAGATTTATCAGTATCTGGCTCAATTGATTTACATCACCTTCTATATCGGGCATGTTATCACTTAAGTCATATTTTATCGTATATTTCTTGTTAAGAGACACTTCCATTATTTCAGACATTTCTCTGACTATTCTGGATAGATTTACTTTTTCCATATTAGTAATGAATTTATCTCCTCCTGCATAGGCAAGTATCTGTCTCGTAATATCTTTTGCCCGTCCTACGGATGCTATAACTTTCTCTATGGATTTTCTTGTCATGGAATCTTTCGAAAGATTGAGCAGAGCCAGTTCTGCATAACCGAGAGAACCTGAAAGTATATTGTTAAAGTTATGAGCTATTCCTCCTGCCATAATTGCAAGGCTTTCGAATTTTTCAGCCTGACGTAGTTGTTCTTCTATCTTTTTTCTTTCTTCATCTGCCCATTTTTCTTTGAAGACATTTATAATGATTTCTCCCAGCAGTTTCAGCATTTTAATGTCTTCTTCTTTCCACTTTATTGAGGTTTTTATCGAGGCAAGGCCAAGATATCCTGCAAGCATATTGTTACATATCATAGGTATTAACAGTATGGATTGGATATTTTCTTTTTCCAGGAATTGTTTACCGGCTTCTTCTTCCACAGGAAGATCTTCAGGGGAAGAAATATTTAAAATTTCAAATTTTTTAAATCTTTCTATTGTAGATTGTGAAAGTTTTGAGGATATATCTGTAACCATCTTGCCTTTTGATGTTACACCTTCATTACACCATTCATATACACTGTTTATTTCAGTCAAATCATCGGAGAAGAAAGGTATATAACAGCGATCAATAGAGAAAAACTCTCCTATATTTTTTAAAGCATGATTTATTTTTTCATCGAATTCAAAGTGATTGAAATTGATAAAACTGGCTGATATTGACGTTGCAAGTTCTTCTAACTGGAGGCGATAACGTAACACCTGTTCCATATACCTGATTTTTAAATGATTGGTAATTCTTGCTATAGCTTCCTGATAATGAAAGGGTTTTATAATATAATCTACTCCTCCTGCATCAAATCCTCTTATAATATCTGTTGTAGCAGAAAGAGCACTTAAAAATATTACAGGAATATCAGCTGTTTCTTCATTTTCTTTTAATTGTTTACATAATTCATAACCGTCTATTTCCGGCATCATAATATCCAGTAGAATAATATCAGGTTTTTTATTGTTCACAAGATCAATTACTTCACAGCTATTTTGAGCCAGAAATACTTCTGCTTCCATACTGTCAAGATAGCTTGATAGAACATTTAAATAGGTTTTTTCGTCGTCAACTACCAGTATTTTTGCACCTTTTATGATTTCACTCATTCTTCTCCTCCCGGATTAATGTAAGCTCTTACCGGGGGAAATAATATTTCTATAAGCGTATGTTCCCCTGTATTCACTTTGATTAAACCATTATGAATTCTTACTATGCCCTGTACTACAGAGAGTCCGAGCCCTCTGCCAAGAAATTTTGTAGTAAAAAAAGGCTCGAAAATTTTATCTCTTATGTCTTCTCCGATACCCCATCCTGTATCTTTTATATGAAGGTATATATAAAGACCTTCATCTCCATCGTACAATGTATTTATAGAAGACAGATATTCTTTGGTACATTCTATTATACCTGTTTTAACAGTGATAGTGCCTTCATTATCTCCTATGGCTTCAGATGCATTGGTAATAAGATTTTTTATTAATTTGCTTATCTGGCTTACATCTCCGTGAATAAAAGGTATATTTTCATATAACTCATATATTACTCTATGTTTTTTAGAAACGGTACTATCAATTAATTCCTGCATTTCCTTTACTATTCTGGACAGATTAACATGCTCCATTGAAAGTGTAAATATATTAGAGCCTGTATATGTGATCATTTCCTTTGTCATATCCGATGCCCTGTGTATGGCTTCTATAACTTTTTTGATATTCTTTTTTTCCTGCCTATCCTCCGGCAGTGTCATAAGGGTTAATTCTGCATAGCCTAAGGCCTTTGACAGCATGTTATTAAAGTTATGTGCTACCCCTCCTGCCATAACCCCCAGGCTCTCAAATTTCTCTGCAGATTTGAGCCTCAAGTCCATTTGCCTTCTTTCCATTTCCATAGAGCGGATTTTTAAATGTGTGGAAATTCGTGCCATAGCTTCCTGATACTGAACCGGTTTTATTATGTAATCCACTCCTCCTGCTTCAAAGCCTTTCACAATATGTTCTGTTTCCGTAAGGGCACTCATAAATATTACAGGAATTTCTCTGGTATTTTCCAGACTTTTCAGTCTTTTACATACTTCATAACCGTCCATACCGGGCATGATAATATCCAGAACAATAATATCAGGTTTTTTAGTTTCTGCCAGTTCCAGAGCTTTCTGACCGTTTTGAGCGAGAAATATCCTCCCTTTATGTTTATCCAGATAGTCAAAGAGGATGCTTAAATTTGCAGGTTGATCGTCTACTATGAGAATTTTTGACTTTGAAATAATATTATCGTTCATATTTATTTACCTTCTTCTGAGTTTATTGATATAAGTATATATGTATTATTTATGCTAAACTCACTAATAACCATTACCATGACCGGGTGGTCACAACGAATAATGAGAACATATTCGTCTCTTCACACTTCACTCTTCACCCTTCACGATTCTCATATAAATATATATGTTTTCAGTTTTTCTATAAGCCTGTTTATCTCAAAACTATCGACCAGTTCTTTTACGGAATTATAAAATAGAGTGTATTCTTTAATTCTATTTAATTCTTCTTTCAGGTTTTTCCAGTCTCCACCTTCGGCAAAAGAATACAATTTTTTTATGACTTCCTCAGGGGGGATACCTGTATCTTCTTCATTTTTTACAGTTATTTCTTCCTCTATATCTCCCGTTTTTCTTATTTCGTCCTTTAACTCCTCAAAACCTTTTTCAAGTGATATTATCAAATGTTCTATCTTTTCTATAGAACCATTTTTCATTGACTCTGTTTCTATCTTTTCTGCAATATCTGTTAATTTCCCTGCTTCAATATTGGAACAGACACCTTTTATTGTATGAGAATGATAAAATATTTCTTTGAAATTACGGTTTTTAATTTCTTTTTTTAGATCAACTATATTCTCCGGCAGTTGCTGTAAAGTTTGAAGGATAATTTTACGATACAGGCCAGTATTATTACTTAATCTTTCAAGTAATATGTCTTTATTGAATATACATATGCTCCTGTGATTATAGTTTTTTATATCACAGGAGATTATATTCTGTAAAAATTTTTTTATTGTATTTATAATTTTTACCTGACTGTAGGGCTTCGATATATAATCATCCATACCTGCTTCAATACATTTTTCTCTGTCACCTTTCATTGCATCTGCAGTAAGAGCGATAACAGGTGTACGTTTTTTCCCTCCTTCAAATCTTCTTATTTCTTCTGTTGCTTCAAAACCGTCCATCTCAGGCATATGTATATCCATGAATATGAGGCTGTATTCATTTTCTTTATATTTTTCAAAGGCTTCTCTGCCGTTTTTGGCTTCAATAACCGTGAAACCTGTTTTTGATATGATTTCACTGATAATCATCATATTAATACTGTTATCTTCAGCAACTAAAATATTGCCTTTATATAATTTTTTCAGCGGAACTTTATCTTCTTCTTTATGTGTTATATCCTGTGTTACGGAAGACGATGCTTTTATAAGAACTTCGTAAATATTGTTCAGGTTTACAGGTTTTATCAGATATAAATCCGCTCCGGAATTTTCGCGCTTCTCTTTCCCATGAAAAGAAGGGGGAAACATTAATATGACCGGTTTGTTCTGAAGTTTTCTCTCTTTTTTTATATGGTTAATTAAAGTAAAACCGTTTATGAAAGGCATAATCATATCCACTATAATTATATCAAATAGGCTTCCCGATTTTATTGAAGATTTAATCTTATGTAACCCCTCTATGCCGCCTGATGCAGTTTCAGCCTTAATATTCAGGCATGAAAGTATATCTTTCATAACCATAAGGTTTGTCTGATTGTCATCAATTATGAGAACCTGTTGTACAGGGATTGTGTTAAATATTTTTTTCGGCTGTTCTTCCAATACCTTAAGCGGTATTTCAACAGTAAATATACTTCCCTTACCCGGTTCACTATGAATTGAAATATTACCTCCCATTATATGAACTAAATTTTTTGATATGGTAAGTCCGAGACCTGTTCCTTCGAGACGTCTGGAATTATCTGCCTGAGTAAAACTCTCAAATATAATATTCTGTTTCTCCGGCTCTATACCGATTCCTGTATCCTTTACTGATATACTTAAATTGATTCTGTTGCTTTCTGATGTGTCAGATTTTTTTACAGTAACAAGGATTTCTCCTTCTTCTGTAAATTTAACTGCATTGCCGATGAGATTAATCAGTATCTGTCTGATACGCCCTTCATCACCGAACAGCATAGCCGGGACATTACAGTCGATTTTATAGAGAAGTTCAATGTTTTTTTCCTCACATTTTGTTACGACAATATTGATTACTTTGTCCAGCAGTTCATAGATGTCAAATAATTCATTGATAATTTCAAGCTTTCCTGCTTCGATTTTTGAAAAATCAAGAATATCATTGATAATATTCAGTAATGAATAGGCAGAGTATTTGATATTTTCCAGGTAATTCTCCTGCCGCTCTGTAAGGTCTGTTGTGAGTGCCAGTTCTGCCATGCCTATTATGCCGTTCATTGGAGTTCTTATTTCATGGCTCATACTGGCGAGAAAGCGACTCTTTGCTCTGTTTGCTATTTCAGCAGATTCTTTTGCTGCTTTAAGTTCTTCTTCAGCTTTTTTTCTTTCTGTAATATCCCTGGCAGCTGCATATATAAGTTTTTTCTTGTATGGAATCGAACGCCATTCAATCCACCGGTACGAGCCGTCTTTGCAGAGATATCTGTTTGTGAAATTCAGAACTTCCTGTCCTGCTTCCAGCTCTTTCATTGCCGAAATAGTTTTTTCCATATCTTCGGGATGAACAAAATCCAGAAACTTTTTGCCCTGAAGCTCTTCAATGGTGTATCCGAGAGTTTTTTTCCAGCTTTTATTTAGTCTGTGAAAATAGCCATCTATATCGGCAATACACAGGAGATCAAGAGAAATAGTAAAAAATCTCTCTATCTCTTCTGTCTTCTCTATAAGAGCCCATTCTCTTTTATTCAGTTTTTCAACATGATTCCATCCTGTTACAAGAGATGTTATAAGACAGAGAAGTTCCTTGTTGTTAAAAGGTTTTCTTATATAATAAATATTATCATGAAGATTTTCTTTTATATCCTTGAGTGAAAAAGTATCCATAGCTGTAACGATAATTATAATAACTTTACTGTCAATATTTCTTAATTCTCTCGCTGCAGTAAGACCGTCCATAACAGGCATGTCTATGTCAAGGATACAGAGCGGTATTCTGTTACCTGCTTCATATTCTTTTTTGAAATAGTCCAGAAGAGATTTTCCTTCCAGAAAAGTATTTACATTAAAATCTTCCTTTTCTATATTACTTCTGAGCATAGTTTTATATATATTTAATATGGTTTTACAGTCATCTGCTATGAGTATATTTTTGTTCATAATGTCACCCTGTAATGTTTCAGTAATTCTGTTAATTTATCTATTTCAAAATTGTCGAGCAATATATCGAGTTTATTGCAGAAATTTTCATATTTTTCATTACTGTTCCTTATAATA
>JBEHWP010000440.1:0-5854 GCA_040217665.1 Vulcanimicrobiota bacterium | reverse complement strand
TGGAAGAGTTTAATACCTCTACTTCGATCATTTATTGAATTCACTTTCCTTTCTTTAATCGTGATGAGTAATGCGTAATGCCTATCCACTCACCATTCACGATTTACTATTCACCATTCACTATTGACCAATGGCTTTTTTTACACTTATTTCCATGCCTTCTTTTAAATTATAGTTAAGGGTAAAATTTCCCTGATTTATTGCAAAAGCAAGTGTTCCTTCACTGTTCATATAGGCAAGAGGTTCACCTTCTGGCACTTCTCCGAATGTAACGACAAGAGGCAGGTCTATTTCCAGACCGGTTGCAGTGATGTGGAGTTTATCGCCCGGTTTTACTGAAATTTTCTTCAGATCTTCTTCTGTTATATTCGTCCATACATTCCCGTAAGGCTCATCTTCCTGAACATATACTCCTGATATGGTATCTTCATTAATCTTTGCGTGTAAAATCATAAACATAACGATAGCTTCCTGTTTTATTTCATATCCTACTGAATCCAGATTTCCTTTATTTGTTGCAAGGATTGCCCCTGCAGGACTGAAAAGATCCCTGCCATCGAAGGTTCCTCTGCTCCACCGGGGATTAACTTTTTTTGTATCCAGTTCGTAGACTGCTTCAAGACCCTGTTCTTCTATAACATATGTTAAAAGTCCGTTATTGGGAGCTATGTAATATAACCCTTTTTTGGTCTTTATAGCTATTGCTCCTCTGTCTGTTCCAACGCCCGGATCTATTACAGATACAAAAACAGTTCCCTCTGGAAAGCATTCAGTTCCTTTAAGTATGAGCGATGCATGTTTTACATCAAAAGCTTTAACATTATGGCAGAGATCAACTACTTCTATATCCGGATTTATTGCCAGTATTGCTCCGTGGCAGAGTCCCACTGCTTCATTATTAAGTCCGAAGTCGGTAGTCAATACTACGAGAGGTCTGGCCTGAACGATAATGGAAGTTAATAGAACAATACACAGAGTTAGAAAAAATATTTTTTTCATTTTATACATCTCCTTTATTATATTTATATGAGAATCGTAACGCGTTACGGGAGGAATAGATTCTTATAATTCATTGTGACCGAACCGGTCATGGTTGTTTTCCTGATTTTTACTCAGGATTAAAGTGGTTCCTCTGTTCATATCTATCTGCAGGTTACTACATCCAGATTCATAATAATTTCTCCTTTATTATTGACTCGATCATTAATGTTTAGAATAAAAGCTTTTTCCCATCACCCCCATCACCCTTTACTATATAAATATAACATATTTTATTTCTCCGTATTATATAAATTTCCTTCAGCAGGACTTTTGCTATAATTTTTGAATTTATTCTTATCATTTTATTGAGCTGACCATAAATATCTTCTTCCCGTCACGCGTTACGCGTCACGAGAGCATGTATTTATCATTTATTCTCACGTCAGTAATATTTCAGAAAGGGAATAATTATGAAAAAACCTGTAAGACTCATAAACCGCATAAAAGTGCCTGTATGCAGTCCTGCATCCATAGCATTCAATGAAAAGGGTGTATGGATAGCGGATATAGAAACAGGAGAATTAATTCTTCTGGATCCTTATAAAGGAGATATGATAGACAGAATAAAATCTGTAGTGAGGCGCCCTCAGACTATAAGCTATGACGGGGAATATCTATGGGAATATGATGAAGAAACATGTAACCTTTACAAGCGCCATATTACAGATAATAATTGTGTCCTTATAGGGAAGATCGCCGGAGTAATCAGGCCATATCTCGGAATGACATGCAGGGATAAAATCCTGTGGATAATTTCACCTGATCAGCCTGAGTTTACAGTTGCAAATAATCAGATTTCCGTCATAAAATTTCCACGCCATATTCAGGCAGAAACCTTTGATGCCCCTACCTATTCCTGCAGAGGACTCTGTCATGACGGAACATATTTATGGACTCTTGATGTTGTGGAAGGAGAAATCTTTGCTCTTGATCCTGAAACAGGAGTAATACTTACTTCTTATAAACTTCCTGACTGCGAGCATAGCTCCAGTATTATTGTAACACAGGACAGGGTATGGACTCTTGAACTTAAAAGAAATGAACTTCTTACCTTTGAACTGGACAGAGATATTCTTTATTCTTTTTCAGGAGGTCGAAAATCTACTGTAGATATAAATTACTGTTTTAGAAATACCGGGCCCGGTATAATTAAAGAAATGGAAGCTTCCCAGAGTTTGCCTAAAGATTATATACATCAGAGATTGATCACTCCTGTTAAAGTAATACCTGAGCCTGATGAGAAATTAATATGTCAGTGGGATGACAATTATGGCACTGTTATCGTTAATAAAATAAAGGATTTGCTTCCAAATATAGAACGGGATGTTACGGTTAGTTTTGAAATTGAAACTGTTAACTTGAAATATCATCTTTATCCCCATCTTACAGGAACCCTTGAAGATATACCGGAAGAAATAAAAAAGAAGTATCTCATAGAGGAAATGATGAAAAGTGAAGATCTGCAATTAAGAGAGGTAGTGCAGAAGGCAGAACTTCTTTTTCAGACGGGAGAAAAAGAGATAAGAAACAGGGTTGAAGAAATACTTCAGGGCGAGAGAAAAACCTTCTCGATAGCAAGAAAACTCTATGACTTTGTTGTAGATAAAGTAAAATATGTACTTCCCTATACAAGTATAAGCACAAAAAAGATCCTATCTCAGGGTAAAGGAAGCTGCGGCAATCATGCCACTATTTTCATAGCTCTCTGTCAGGTTGCAGGACTGCCTGCAAGGAGCATAGTAGGTTTCTCTATCTGGAAAGAAGACAGTCGTCTTGGATACCTGGACCATGAAATACCGGAGGTTTACCTGCCGTCCTATGGCTGGGTACCTGTTGACACAAGTCGTTTTATGTCGTTACCGGTATATGGAACTCATCCCCTCACAAAATTTAGATCCTTCGGGACATTGAGTGACAGGTTTTTTGTAAACGGATTTGGAAGAGACTTTACTTCTCCTTTTGCCAGAAGAAGACATACAGTTGAAAGACAGATAAAGGTAGAAGGAGCATGTATACCGGAAGAGAGATTTTTTATGAGATGGTATTCTAAAGAGATTCTGCCTGAATGGGTTTAAACGTGACCGGTTACCGGTGATCAGTTACCGGTAACCGGGTCAGTAGAGTTTATATTTTAAGAGACTGAAAAAAATAACCCTGTCAAATTATTAAAACAGCTATTATCCTGGCGTCACACTTACGCGTGACGATACAACCTGTAATTATTATGCAGTTATTCCCTGAAGGATTACGCATTACAATGGTTTTACAATATTGGCAATAGGGCTTACGATATTTGGAAGAGGCCCGGGGGACGTAGATTTTACAGGTGTTACATTTAATTGCTGGTTTGGACAGGTAATATTTTGACAGCTTCCCGGTGTATATCCTTCCGGATAATAATATCCGTATCCCGGTACTCCATAATAACCGCCTGTTGAACAGGCTGAACTGTAATAATAACCTGTACCAGAGTAACTATAAGAACTATTTCCATAGTATGTGTCTGTTCCTGCATATGAACCGGCTGGTACTGAAGGGTTATTCCCATATGAAATAACTGTCTCTGGCATATAGTTAGATGCTTTATAAATTTTAAATGCACCGTCTGTTCTTATCCTTATTATTTCTTTGCCGTAAAGAGAACTGTAAGTATATCTTATTTTAAGACTGTCGAGGCTTTTAAATAAAGGTAAACACATAATTTCTTTACCTTTATCTTCTTTTACAGTTACTGTCTGATTTGTTATGTCCTGAAGTTCAATACCCAAAAAAGTTGTAAAGAATCTGGAGTCTATATATAAAATATCATCTTCTTTAACTACAGTAATATTTTTCTGTATATTATTATCAAGAGATAATTCCAGTCTGTCAGAGGGAATAATGTTGAAAGAGTCAAGCTTTTTATATTCAGTATTACCTGCTATGGCATAAAGAAGGGTCATACCGAACATAATTGATATTGTTATTATATTGATTATTATTTTTTTCATTTTCAACACCTCCTGACTGTTATTATACATAATTACCTTAAAAATACCTTAAAAATTTTTAAGTGAATAGTGAGTAAAATTAAGTCTTCTCTACTCACTATTCACTACTCGATACCAGCTATTCTTCCTGGAGTGTTTCCAGGGCACTTATCTTTTTATGAATTTTTTCAATAAACACCTTTTTCTGATTTTCATCCAGTGTATTATAGAAATCTGTAAATAAATCTATACTTTCTTTCGCATTTTTACATGCCACATCTATTCTTTCTTTTGCCCTGTCTCCCAGTAATTTTACATCAGGATTATCCTTTTTTACCTCAACGAGCATTTCTTCTCTGAAAGCCTTTCTTTCTTTTAATCCCTTATCCATTTTTTCACTTATTTTATTTTTTAAATCGTTGAATTTTGTAGCCTGTTCTGGAGTTAAACTCAGAGTTTTTACAATTTTATCCATTCTTTCAATCATTGCTTCCTTTCTGAATTTTCCTCTCATCTCTGCCTGCCCTTTACATCCCGGTAAAAATAATCCCACTCCTACTAAAAGTAATACTCCTGCCATTAACCTTTTAACCATTTTACATTCCTCCTTTTAATTTTTTGCTACCACTCTGGTTGTTTTTTTCTTATGAATGTATAATAATATAAACTTGTTAAGAGAGTTTTTTCTAATTGTAAAGAAGTGTAAAGAAAAATAGAATGAAGGTTATGGGAAGAGATTTTATGGGATATTAATGGTCAGGTCAACAATTCTGTCACGTAATTCCACTTCCAATATTTAAAATTGAGATTATATCCTTCTACGGCAAGAGCAGCTACATAATTGTTACTTATTAAAATTTCCTTCAAAAGCCATCGAGATTTTTCTTCTTTTTTTCCTCTTACTTCGAGTAATTCCGCCGCCTTTCCAGGTATAAGTGAAACATCAAAACTGTCAAGACCAATTGAAAGTCCCATGCCTTTTGCTTTTATATAGGCTTCTTTTCTGGTCCAGCCGTTAAAAAAAGCTTTTTTTCTCATATCACCGGGAATTCTATACAATTCTATGATTTCTTTTTTAGAGAAAAATTGTTTTACTATTTCTTCCCAGGAAAAATCTTCCGGAATATGTTCTATGTCGATACCTATTTCTTTATCAAATGTTATGCCATAAAGGGCAAGACCATATGAATTAGATAGATTGAAGGAAATTTCCCCACCCGGTACAGATGGTTTCCCGTAAGGGTTATAAGAGAATTTTATTTTTTCGGCTCCTATGTTTAAATAAAGGCTGAGAATATTTCTGAGTATATACCGGCAGGCAATAAAATGATTTCTGTCTTTTTCAAAGTAGTATTTTCCCGCCCTTTTTATTTCATCTTCTGAAAGAATTTTTTCTATACATTCCGGTGAGATTCTGTCAATATCAAGAGATGCAAGCCAGATATGAACTTCGTCATTTTCTATTTTCAGATTTTTTGATGGATTATGCCATTGCTTTATATCCATTTTTTCCCCCTGTTCTTTACTGAATTGACCATAGGTATGTAATAAAATATGTTATGTGTTACGGGAATAGATATATGTATTATTTATGCCCGTTAAAGTAACTTGACTTATTACCTGCTTTGATAAAATAGTTATTAGTTCTTAGCACCGCTCCAGATAAGTCAGTATCCATTTCTAAAACCTGTCCCAGACCGGATTCTTCCGGAAAAGATATGATCCTGTTGTGTGGCAAACTGGTTTTGCAGACTGTTAATATTTTGCGTCTATATAATTTATAACTCTCTTTTAATACGGCATATCTTTTCCTCCAGAGCCCGGCCAGGGACAGGAGCGTGTTC
>JBEHWP010000439.1:0-5855 GCA_040217665.1 Vulcanimicrobiota bacterium | reverse complement strand
GGCTTTCAGTTCTTCTGCACCTGAAGATTTTCTCTTTTCATGGAGTCTCTCTCCGGCAATACTGCCGGCTATACTCCGTGCCGCTTCTTTTTGTTTATTTTCTGCATTTATCTCCTGATTTATTCCTTTTGCTAATTTCTCTGCACCTTTTAATTTTTTCTTTTCCAGGGAACCTTCTTTTGAGATAGTTTCTTCCATGAGGGAAATGCCTTTATGCTGAACTTTCTCTCCGAGACTATCCATGGAGAGACCGCTGTTAAGATTTACAAGTCCTTCATCTCTGACTGCTGCCGAAGAGGCTTCATATGCTTCTCCAAGACCTGTATAAGTGTTACCGAGAGACTGAAGATCCTTTCCGTCACACTGTGATTGAAAACCGTCTTCTACAAGTTTTCTACCGTCTGATTTCATTGAAAGACCTTTTTTTATATCTTCAAGTCCTTCTTTTCTCAATCCGGCAGATACCTCGAAAACATCGGTACTTTCCAGTATAGATTTTTCCTGTTCTGTCTTTGGTTTTGCTTTAATAAACTGTCCCTGACCTGTCAGTTTTATATTTTTAAGAGGATCCATAATGTTAGCTCCTTTATAATCTCAAAAGTTCATGAAATTTCCCCTTTATAAGAATATCATATAATAGATTTTTTTGTAATTCTTATTTGTTAAAATTTTGTTAATTTTTTTCTTAATCTTTTTTTGATATAATAGATCAGGTGATTCACTATGAAATATTTTCTTATATGTATTTTAATGTTAATCTCTTATATGAATTCTTTTCCGTCTGAACATAAAATAACTCTTTATATAAATAATAAACCTGTAGATACGGAGATATTTTTATTAGGGGATAATAAACCTGCTGCTTCTGCAGAAATACTTGCTTCCAGATTGAATTTAAAATTCAAATATGACAGTAAGTCAAAGATTTTATATATGGGAGATAAAACTTTCAGAGGGGAAAAAATAATAACAGGCAATATAATTCTTATTTACGCGAAAGATTTTGCCGAGTTCGCAGAACTGACCTACTGTTATGATAAAAAAGCCAGAACTGTAGATCTCAGAAATTTCCATGTAAGACTTCAGGAAAATTCCAATAAAAATCCCCCCGGTAAAACAAAGACTGCAGAAAAAAAAGGGGACGAAATAAAAATAGTCTTCGAAAGAACAGAACAGGGAAAAGACAATATATTTATTGTTTATGCTTCAGTTCAAAATATTTCAGATTCAATTCTGGATATGGTAGTAGTAAAGTGTATCTTTATTCATCCTGCAGGACAGATAATAGACAAACAATCCATCTGTCTGAATACTATGCATCCCGGAGATTACAGAGAAATTTCCTTTTCCGCACAAAAACCTCCGGCAGATCCGGGAGCAAGTGAAGGAGGACTTTTCTATGGTTCTGTAAGGGTTCCAGGTGGAGGTACCTATTCTTCCGTTGGGCTTTCCGGAGGGACAGCAGCAGCACAGCAGCTTGTCACACCTGATTATAAATTAATGGTAAATTATGATGTGAGAAATGAGTAAAAAAGGTGAACAGTGGGCAGTGAGTGAAGGAGTCACGCGTCACCCGTCACGGGTCACGCATTACGCATTACGCATTTGAATTTCTAATCCATTTTCTTCTTAAATTTTCTTACGCTCATAGTAAATATAAACATAGCAATGAATACCATAGGAATTAATTCCGGATAAAGCACGGAAATATCATTTCCCCTGAGAAATATTCCTCTCAGTATATTTATAAAATATCTCATTGGATTTATATAGGTAAGTAATTGAAAACCATAGGGCATATTCTTTATGGGAAATACAAAACCTGAAAGTAAAATAGCGGGGAAAAGATAGAAAAACCCGCTCATCATAGCCTGTTGAAGGGTTTTGCAGACAGTAGAAATATAAAGGCCTATTCCAAGGGCATTTATTATATAAATAAGAGTCGCAAGACACAGAAGGGGAATACTGCCGTTAAGAGGCACCTGAAACCACAGCAATCCGGCTATTGTTATAAAAATAACCTGACCGATTCCTATTATACCAAAAGGAACAGTTTTTCCTATTATAAGTTCTACAGGACGTATGGGTGTAACCATGAGCTGCTCTATGGTACCCATTTCTCTTTCTTTGACTATTGCCAGAGCGGTAAAATTGATAACAGTTATTGTTATAAGCATGGCGATAACACCTGGGATAAAAAAATTGCTGCTTTCAAGCCGGGGGTTATACCAGAATCTATCTTCAAGTTTTATAGACGGTATGCCGTCTGGAAGAGGCTTTAATTGCTGGCTGTAATTGGTTACGATACGGGTGGAATAGTTAAGAACCGTATAAGAAGTTGTCGATTCTGTACCATCTATAAGCATCTGTATTTTTGCCCCTCCTGTCCTCTGAAGGTTAGATGCAAAATCAGGTGGTATGTTAAGAGTAGCTTTCACATCGCTTCTTTCCAGCAATCTTATGAGTTCTTCTTCCCTGTCACAGTAATAGTCAAGGTTAAAGTAACCTGAACGTGTAAACTGTTCTATAAGGTTCCTGCTTTCAAAGCTTCTGCTTCTATCCAGAACAGCAAGGGGAATATGCTTTATATCGGTTGTGGCAGCATAACCGAAGATAAATAACTGAAGAAAAGGGGTTATAAATATCATAGCCCTTAACTTCGGTTCTCTGAAGGTCTGTATAAATTCTTTTATTAATATCTGTTTTATTCTTTCAAACATTTTATAAATACTCGTGACGCGTGATAAACTCTCATAAAATTCATCCAAACAACCATGATCTGGTGAACACAATGAAGAATGGTAACTTATCCTCCCTTCACCCTTCACTCTTCACCCTTCATGATTTACAAAAGTTTCTTTTTAAATCTGAGACAGGCATTGTTATAAACTATAATCGTATAAAGTAAAAGTAATAATCCGGGAAACCATAAAATATCCAGACCAATGCCCTTGAGGAATATACCTTTCATTATAATGATAAAATATTTTGCAGGCACTATATATGATATATACTGTATTACAGAAGGCATACAGTATATGGGAAACATAAAACCTGAAAGCCAGAAGGAAGGGAGAAAGGTTGTCAGTATTGCCATCTGAGATGCAAGAAGCTGATTTTTTGCCATAACGGAAAGCATAATGCCCCAGGCCATGACACCTGTAATAAAAATCAATGAAAATCCTATAACTTCCAGAAAACTTCCCCTGAGAGGAACTTTAAATATAATTGTTCCTGTTGCCACAGCAAGCATTACATCTATAAAACCTATAATTATATATGGTATCAGTTTTCCCGTGATAATTTCCCTTGCTGTTACAGGAGTGGCTATTAATTGTTCCATAGTTCCTCTGTCCCATTCTTTTGCTATTGTAAGTGCTGTAAGTAAAGAAGCCACTACCATGATTACCACTGCTATGAGTCCGGGAATAATAAAATTTCTGCTTTCCAGTTCTTCATTATATAAAACCCTTACTCTGTTATCTATTACTGTACCTAACTTTATACCTTTATCTGAGAGAGGTTTTTCGGCAAGTTCCAGATTATATATCTGTGTAATGGCGGTCACATAGCCTCTGGCAGTATTTGCAACATTCGTATCACTTCCGTCTATCATAACCTGTACTTCTGCTTCCTCCGATTTTTTGAGATGTTCGGTGAAATTATTGGGTATAACTATGCCTACAGAACAGATACCGCTATCCATAAGTTCAGTCATTTCCTTATAACCGGAAACATAATGTGTTACATCAAAATATTTTGTATTTCTGAAACGATCAAGATATTCCCGTGAAAGTTCCTGTCTGTCCTGATCCCATACGACTGTAGAAAGATGTTCCACATTAAGAGAAAGGCAGTAACTGTAAAGAACAATCATCAGAACAGGCATAAGTATTGCCATGGCAAGACTCCGTGGGTCTCTTATTATCTGTATTATTTCTTTTCTGGCGATTGCCTTTAATCTTATAAGTTTCATAATTTTATAAATTCGTAACGGGCGGTTCGTAATGCGTGATGCGTGATGCGTGATGCGTATTTCATCTCCGGGGCGTTTAATAAAACGCCCCTACTCACGACTCACTTCTTACTCTTCTCCTTTTCTATAAGCCATACAAATACATCTTCAAGACTGGGAGTAATTTTTTCAAGAATTTCTACATCACATATTTCCTCAATGGCTCTATTGAGTCTTTCTGGAGCCAAATTTTTATCTTTCACAACTATATGAACAGAACGACCGAAAAGAGCGGCATCGGCAATTATATCCATCTGTTTCAATTTTCCCAGTATAGAAGGCGGGTTAACACAGTCAAGGGAATAAATATCATAGGGAAAATATTTTTCTTTTAATTCCATGGATGTTCCCATAGCTATAATGTTCCCTCCGTACATAAGAGACATTCTGTCACAGTATTCTGCTTCGTCCATATAATGAGTTGTTACAAATACTGTGACTCCGTGACCTGCCAGGTCATATATAAGTTCCCAGAAATCCCTTCTCGCTACAGGGTCCACGCCGGAAGTGGGTTCATCGAGGAAAAGTATTTGAGGTTCATGAAGAATTGCACAGCCAAGAGCAAGACGCTGTTTCCATCCTCCTGAAAGAACAGATGTAAGGGATTTTCTCATATTCGTAAGACCTGCCATAGATAAAACCCAATCCATTCTTTCTTTCTTTTTTTCCTCTTTTATATTATAGACTCCGCTGTAAAATCTTATATTTTCTTCTACCGTCAGATCCTGATAAAGAGAAAATTTCTGTGACATATAGCCTATTATTTTTTTTATCTGTTCACTTTCCGTGTAAATACTATAGCCTCCGACCCATCCTTTCCCTCCGGTAGGTGTAAGGAGACCGCAGAGCATGCGTATTGTAGTGGATTTTCCCGCTCCGTTAGGACCTAAAAATCCGAAAATCTCACCTTTTTTTACCGAAAAATTCACATTATTCACGGCAATAAAAGAGTCAAACTTTTTTGTAAGGTTTTCTGCTGTTACGGTAAATTCATCCACAGATAAAAAATAAAGATTTTACTTATTCAAAAACCCTGAACAGGGAAATCTCTTTCCTCCTTCTTCTTCTACAAGATTTATAAAACAATCTTCAAGGGAAGGTTTTACCTGTCTTTTTTCATATATGCAAAGTCCGTCATTTTGCAGTTTTTCCCAGATTTTATCCCATTCTTTAAAATATTTTTCGAGAATTACATGGATATATTCACCAAAAATCTTACACTTTACAACAAGACGATCTTTATTCAGAATATCCCTTGCTTTTCTGTTATCAGAAGATTTCACTGCCATTAACATATAGGGAAAGTTCCCTGCCATTGCTGACGGTGTGTCCTGTAAAAGGAGAGTTCCTTTATGAATAAAACCTACCTTATTTGCTCTTTCTGCTTCATCCAGGTATGCAGTGGAAACAAATATTGTTACCTCTTCCTGAAGCAGTTCATATAAAATTCCCCAGAATTCTCTCCTGGATATGGGATCAACACCATTTGTAGGTTCATCAAGAAACAGAACATCAGGTTTATGAATGAGTGCACAGGCAAGACCGAGTTTCTGTTTCATACCTCCTGAAAGATTGCCTGCAAGACGTTTGCGAAAAGGCTTCATCTGACTGAAAGACAGGAGTTTTTCCGTAAGGCCCGGCCTTTCTTTATAAGGAATATCATAGAGATCTGCATAAAAAACCATATTTTCTTCCACTGTAAGATCTTCATAAAGCCCAAATCTCTGTGACATATAGGCAATATGTTCTCTTAAAGCTTCCCCTTCGGTTCTTATATCGAAGCCTGCCACTCTGGCTTCTCCTTCCGTAGGATCCATAATGGCAGTGAGCATTCTCATAG
>JBEHWP010000438.1:0-5855 GCA_040217665.1 Vulcanimicrobiota bacterium | reverse complement strand
AATGAAGGTAAGAATGTAGCTCTCCTGGCCCATGGAACATGTTAAAATTACATGAAGCTTTACAGAAAATATACATTCTACCAGATGAGAATCTATTCCTCCCGTAGAAACTGTTCCTCCCGTAACGCGTAACGCGTTACGCGTCACGACATGATTGTTCCATAAGGCATAGTCACATATTTATTTTCAAGAAAGGTTTTATGTTTTATGAAAGTACTGGTAGTGGATGATGAAATATTTATAAGCAGAATGATAAAAATTACTCTTGAGGCAAAGGATTATGAGGTTATAGTCGCAAAGGACGGAACAGAGGGATTGGATAAAGCTCTCAAGGAAAAGCCTGACGTAATATTACTGGATATTATGATGCCTGTATATGACGGATTTTATATACTTGGTAAATTAAAAGAAAAAGATGAGACTATGGCCATTCCTGTAATAATGCTAACTTCTATGGCAAGACCTCAGGATATTACCCGGGCCATGGAATTAGGTTCTGCCGGTTATGTTATGAAACCTTTTGAATATGAAGATTTAATTGCAAGTATTGAAAATGCATTGAAGAAGAAAGATAAATAAATTGAATATTATATTGAATTGTGTTACAATCCTTCTTTAAGGGGTTGTTAATATGGTTTAAAATATGATTAGGAGGTTTTTTTATTATGGATGAACAACAGAAGAATATAACTTCTCTGGCAGAAGAAGGAGTATCTTATCTGGATAAAGAAGATTATGAAAAAGCTGCTGAAAAATTTAAAGCATTACTGGACATAGATCCTTCTTACCCTTATGTACGTGTTAATCTTGGCATATGTTATATGAACCTTAAAAAATATGATATGGCAGAAAAAGAATTAAAAAAAGCTCTGGAAAAAATCCCCAATCCATTCTCTGCCCATTATCATCTTGCATTGACTTATTATTTTGACCATAAACATGAAGAAGCGCTTAAAGAGTGTGAAAAGGCTCTTGAAGTTTATCCCGATTCTTATAAAGCCATCAATACTCTTGGAGTCATTCATGGTTACAGAGGCGATCTTGAAGAGGAAATAAAATGCTACAAGAAGGCTATTGAATTGAATCCAAGTTTTATTGAAGCTTATATGAATCTTGCCTATGCCTATGAAAAAGACTTTGATGACGAAGAAGCAATAAATTATTTTAAGAAGGTTATAGAGCTTGATCCTGCCGGTAAATTTGTAAATGAAGCAAAAGATATGTTAAAGGATCTGGGAGCCTAGTACCGCTCCAGATAAGTTCGTAACCATTTCTAAAACCTGTCCCTGTCCGGACTCTTCCGGAAAAGATATGATCCTGTTACGTGGTAAACTGGTTTTGCAGACTGTTAATATTTTGCGTCTATATCATTTACAACTCTCTTTTAATACGGCATATCTTTTCCTCCAGAACCCGGACAGGGACAGGAGTGTATGCCATTTTTTTTGTACCAATTTACCTGGTGCGATACTTAGTATCTGTGCAGGGGCGCTCTGCTTCTACGGTAGACTGAATAATTTTATGGCATTTTCTGTCGTTACTTTCTTAACTTCTTCAGGTGTGATTTTCTTCAGATCTGCTATCTTCTCTGCAATAAATTTCAGATACGACGGTTCGTTTCTTTTACCTCTGTGTGGTGCAGGCGTCATATAAGGACAATCTGTTTCCAGTATTATTTTTTCCAGAGGGATTTCTTTAACTGCCTCGTGGAGCAACCCGGTATTTTTAAATGTAACCGCTCCTCCTATACCGATATAAAATCCCATATCAATAAATGTTTTCCCCGAATGTAAATCCTCTGTAAAACAGTGTATTACTCCCATTGATGCTTTTTCTTCTTTTAATATGGTAAGTGTATCATCAAATGCTTCCCTTGTGTGTATTACGAGAGGAAGATTTTCCTTTATTGCCAGTTTTATCTGTTCTCTGAAAACCTGTCTTTGAATCTCAGGAAGAGAAAAATTGTAATGATAATCCAGGCCTGTTTCTCCTATGGCTACAACTTTTTTCCCTTTTACCATAGATTTTATTAAATCGAATATATCACTGTTCATCTCACCGGCAGAATGGGGTTGTATACCGACTGATATAAAAATTTTTTCATATGTTTCTCCCATAATTTTTACTCTCTCGAGAGATGCAACGTCAGAACTTATATTTATTATGCGAGTAATTCCGTTCCTGAAAGCTTCTTTTATTACGAAATCTCTGTCTTCATTATATCTGTCTGAATCCAGATGGGCATGGGTTTCTATCATTTATGTCCCTCCTTATAGAGCGTGACGCGTAACGCTTAATGCTTGACGCGTGGTTTATGATGCGTGTTTTTACCGGTACCGGGCAAACACAGGGCCTGTCACTTTCCCTTTTCACTCTTCACGGCTCAAGGAGCATAATATTAACAATGGCCTTCCTGCCAAGGTTATCCGGATCAAGTTCCACACATTTACGCCAGTGTTCTGCTGCTTTTTCCATGTTTTCGGAATGGAAATAAAGTGCAGCCAGGGTATAATGTGTTTTTAAATGATCCTTCCATTTACTTAATATTTCCTCCAGTTTATTTATGGCAACATGTATTTTATTTTCTATTATATATGTAAAAGCAATATGAAATAAAGCATCTTCCGGCGGGCCTGATTTCAGTTCCAGTATTTTATTATATGTCTCTCTTGCCCTTTTATAATCCATACGGGATATTAATATCCTTCCCAGAAGATCATGGCAGGGATAATAGTCAGGAAATCTGGATATTATATGTCTTACTACTTTTTCTGCAGAGTTGAAGCGTTTACTGCCACAGTAAGCAAGGGCGAGTAAATGTCCGCCTTTAAGGAAATTATTACCTGAGAGGCCTTTATTTATGGCTTTTATGAAATATTTGATTGCTTCTCTGTAATTATTCATGTTAAAAAAGCATCTACCTGTCATAAAATGAACTTCCGGTTCATCCGGTATCAGTTCTCCGAGCATCATGAAATATCTGGCAGATTCGTCGAATTTATCCCGGCTGAAAAGACAGTAAGCCATATAATAAGTAGCCTGTCCGTCATAAGGATTTTTATCAGTATATTCCCGGAGAATTACTTCTGCTTCTTCAAATTGTCTGTTTTCAAGAAGTTTTTTTATATTATCCATAAAACTTTTCCCTGATCTTTTATCAATCTTTCAATATTTTTCCTGTTTTCGAATTGTGTCCTGGAAAAAACCGGAAACCGGTCACTGGTAACTGATTACCGGTCACTGTAAAAATCTTCCATAAGTTTCTGTGCAACAGTAAAATGTTTTTCCACATCAAAACATATTAATTCAAGAAAAGATTTTAAATATTCCCTGAACAGTTCATCACTTAAATGTTCACTTAAATTAACACTTTTTATTTCTTTATCATAGTCAGTGACAAAACCTCTTTTTTTCGCATAATTCCATATCTCCGTTCCAGGCAGCGGGTCGAGAGGATGAACGTGGACATTCCAGAATTTCCCCCTGTTTTTCCGTATAAAATTATAGGTTTCTTTGATATCGTCTTCTGTCTCCGGAGGTGCTCCTATTATAAAGGATGCAGTAACTTCTATACCATAATCATTACACAGGTCGAGTACTCTCTGATTATCTTCTGCTGTCTGGCCTTTTCTGTAATATTTAAGTATTCTGTCTGATCCTGATTCTGCTCCCAGAAGAATTCTTGTTACATTCATATCTTTTAATATTTTACATATTTCTTCATTGAATAGATCTGCTCTTACGGAACAATCAAAAGTGACCTTTTTTTGAAAAGAATGTTCCAGAATAAAATTTTTTATTGCTTCCAGCTTTTTTATATTCAATGCGAATACATCATCAAGGATTCTTACATGGGGATAACTCTCTATAAGGTTTATTATTTCAAAAAGTTCTTCTTTTATGTGTTTTACTGTGAAACTTCTGAAGGTCTGAACACATGAAGAAAGGGAACAGAATTTACATTTATAGGCACATCCCCTGGATGTGATGATACATGGTGTCCAGTCTGTTTCACATGAAAGATTTCTGTCAGGGACAGGAATCCTGTCAAGAGGTTTTATTGCTTCTCTGGCGGGATTTGTTTTCTTTATATCTCCTTCTCTGTAGACTATACCTTTTACAGAGGAGAGATTTTCAGGATGAAATACTCCGTCTCTCATATAAATTTCCAGCAGTTCTTTCATTGTTTCCTCTCCTTCTCCCGTAACACCTATATCTGCTGTGTCAGGAAGGGAGTAAGGCAATATGCTTATATGAGGGCCTCCTATTATTACAGGTATGGAGAGATGTTTTTTTATTTCTTCTGATATGTTTATGGCTTCTTTAAAATTAAAACTGTTTGACGAAATACCGGCTATATCTGGTTTCTGTTCTATGAGAGACTGAACTGTATCTGCCAGAAATATGTTTTTGAAATCCAGATATTTTTTTAAATATCCGGAAATACAGAGAATTCCAAGGGGAGGATATTCATAATCGAATATATCTGATTTTGCCGGATCTAAAGCCTGTATGAAACCTGCTTTTATAATTTTTCACTCCCTTTATATCTTTCTGTCATAATTCTGAGAATTCATTGACGGATGTTTCTGCATGTTTTTTATTTTTTTCTTTACTTCTTCAACATCCTGTCCGCCTGAGGAAGCAATATACATGTTCATTTCCTTTATGGCTCTGTCATATTTTCCTTCCTTCTGATAAAGAATACCGAGATTTAAGTGGGCTTCCGAAAGGGAAGGATCTATTTCCAGTGCTTTCAGATAACAGTTTTCCGCTTCTTCATGCATTTCAAGATTATTGAAAACTGCACCCATATTTGAATATGCAATTGCACAGTCCGGTTTGAGCTTGATGGCGCTTTTATATCTGTCGAGAGCCTGGAAAAACATGTCTTTTTTATAATAAGTATTTCCCAGATATAAATGGCTGTCTCCATGAGAAGGATTTTTATTTACGGCAATCTTCAGATACTCTTCTGCTTTAATATAATCTTTTCTTTCATAATAAATAAAACCTGAATTATAATATGCCTCTACATTTAAAGGATCATAGAGGAGACAGTTGTTAAAAGCTTTTAATGCCTCATCATATTTTTTCATGCCTTTCCATGCAAGACCGACATAAAGATGAGCCGAAGGCTCGTATTCTTTCAGCTTTACTGCTTTTAAAAACTCCCTGAGTGCTTCTTCTGTTTTTCCTTTTTCCAGCAGTAATATTCCCACCTGCAGAGTAGCCTGGAAATGTCTCGGACTGATTTTTATTACTTTTTTAAATTCACTTTCTGCGAGAAGATTAAGTCCTTTGTTTTTATAAGTCATAGCCAGTTTAAAGTGACCTTTTATATGATAGGGATCGATAGTTAATGTTTTTTGATACCATTTTACTCCTTCGTCATAGTTATTACATTTTATATAATAATCACCAATATTGATATAGCCTTCAGGATCGTCCATGTTAGATTTCATATATTCGTCAAGCTTCAGTAATTCTGTATCTATTTTTCCCCCTGGGCTTTGACTGACTTCTTTCCCACCATTTTTTCCTGATGTTATTTTATCCGGTCCAACAAATTCTTTTGTAACAGCTCCTTTTCTATGGCCTGTTTTTTCCAGATCATTATAAAATTCTGAAAGATTGGCTTTCGCCTGTTCAAAATTTTTATCTATTTCAATGGCTTTCTTGAAGTTTTTTTCCGACTCTTCGTATTTACCCTGTTTATAATAAATGACTCCCAGGTTGGAGTAAGATACGGGAGATGAAGGGTTGATGGAAATAGCCTGGTTCAATGCTTTTATAGCCATGTCGTAATCGTTTATTTCCCCGTACAATACACCGAGATTGGAAAAGGCAGCACT
>JBEHWP010000437.1:0-5856 GCA_040217665.1 Vulcanimicrobiota bacterium | reverse complement strand
AAAACAAATATATGAGGGCAGATTCGGATCTGCTGCTGTAAATGTTTGAATAGCAAGTGAATTGGAGTTTTCCAGCTCGGCTATCATTCTTCTCAAAACCCATGCTGCAGTTACTTTAAGATCGGAACGTACTTCTGCTATTTTCCAGGCTTTCAACCCGAAGTTCATAGCTCCGTAAAAAGCTATCAGAAAAAAAGAAAATATAAACATAACCACACATATTTCCATAAGTGTCATACCTGAAATCTTCTTATATCTCATTATATAAAAACCTCTTTTATTGTAAACCAATAGCTATAAGGGTTGTTACTGTCAGTTTCTGTGGAGGAGAAGTATCCCGATTGACCCGGACAGTTACCTGTTTCATTTCATAATTATAAGCTGTGCCATCATAATAATCCTGAACCAGAATCTCAAATTTATATAAACCTTCATTACCTTCTATTTTCAAATCGGAACATGCATCAGGAGGATCCTTCCATAGAATAACAGGTGAAGGACTTATAAAAGTAATACTGCCTGATACGACAGATGTAATTTTAGCGGCTATATCATAATTATAATCAGGATATCTTATAAAAAGTACCTTCATCTCATTAATCTTACTTACTGCAAAACTTGAAATTTCAGATTCGTTGTTTTTCTCTTTTATAGCATTAAGACCTGCTACAAAAACACTTAAAACTGAAACTATTATCAATCCCATAATACCTATGGATATAACAGTTTCTATTAAAGTAAAACCTCTAATTTTATAAAACATATTATATCCTCTCGATAATGAGTTTTAAGAAATAACCACATCATATTTACAGTTTATATCGTGACACATAAAATTTGGTAGAGTAAAAAATATTTTATTGATAATAACAATAAAAAAACCGGAAGTAAACTAATATTTTAAATAACTTACAAAACAGTAATTACACTACCACTAAACAATATTATACCATAATTAATAATATTTCACAAGGAAATCTTCAAAAAAAATTGTAAGACCGGAGCTTGTATGATTTTATTTTTTGCAGTATAATAACTTTTTTAAATTTATATAAAAAGTAAAGAAGGGACAATAAATGAAAGCTGGAATTATCGGTCTTGCCTCATCGGGGAAAACTACACTTACAGGTGCTTTTATGGGCACATCAAAGAAGAGTAAAGGGATAGGAATTGTACAGGTTCCCGATGACAGGCTTTATGAACTGGCAAAGATATATTCACCGGAAAAGACAACACCGGCTACAGTGCAGATAGAAGATCTGCCTCCTCTGGATACACAGATAAAAGAAGAAAAGGTAAAATTCTTTGAAAAAGGGAAAACTATGGATGTACAGATACTCTGTACAGGTGGTTACCGATGCTTTTCCACAGAAGATATTATTAAAGAAATATCAAAACTCAGATTTGAACTTATCATACAGGATCTGGATATTGTAACAAAAAGACTTGAGAAACTCGAAATGGAAATAAAGAGAGCTCCTAAAACAAAAGTGCAGAAAGAGGGAGAGATAAAACTTCTGGAAACACTCAGAAAAAGCCTTGAAGAAGAAAAATTCCCGTCGTACCAGACTTTAAATCTGGATGAACATCAAAAAATACTGACAAACAACTACAGTTTTTTCACACTCAAACCTTCTGTCTATGTAATAAATGTATCACAGGAACAGTATATGGAAAAGAAAGAAGAAATAGAAGAGGCTGTAAAAAAATATCTGGAAGAAGCAGGAGAGAATGCGCCTTTTGTTGTTATAGACGCCTTTACGGAAGCAGATATTATGGACATGGAACAGGAGGAAATAAAAGAATTTCTTAAAGAATTCGGTCTTAAAGAACCGGGAAAAGATAGAATTATAAGGGACGTATACAAACTCCTTGGACTTATAACATTTTTTACAGTAGGTGAAGATGAGGTAAGGGCATGGAATATACACAGAGGGGATAATGCTGTACAGGCGGCAGGAGCAATACACAGCGACCTGGCCAGAGGTTTTATAAGAGCAGAAGTCGTGGAATCCGACTATCTTTTAAAAGTCGGTTCTTTGAATGCAGCAAAAGCACAGGGTAAACTCCGCCTGGAAGGCAAAGATTATATAGTTAAAGACGGAGATGTTGTACATATACTGTTCAATGTTTAGCCGGACACATAATAAAAAAGTGCCTTCAGATCTTCTATTTGAAGGCACTTTTTTTAGAGAATCCTTATCAATATGTCTGTGTTTCAACCAGTGTCTTGCTGCACCATTCGATAAGGGTTCTGAAATAATATTCAGGACGTCTGAGCCTGTCTTCTTCCAGTTTATTCCAGTTAATATTTATTTCCAGTACAGTCCTGTCACAGTCGTCGTAAACGACGGAAAACATTTCTTTTCTGGTCAGAATGAATCTATTCAATTTCAGAAACAGAGTGGCCTGGAGGATAAAAAATACATTTTTATATGAAAATTCCAGACTATTCGGGTCATAATATTCCGAATAAATCATCTTATGACGTGTTTCATGAAGTATGGCTGACGATGAATTTCTTATGTAATCAGTAATCTCTCTTTTATCAGGCCCATCTATTAAATCAAAAATATTCCCATAAAGGTTCTTACAGCCATTTACGAAGTGAAACAGTTCATGACGGGGCCAGGCTTTAATCTCCCGGACACTGCAAATAAAGCCGCAGGCCTTTTTACTGAGAGGCATTTTTTTTACAATCTGTCTGTATGCAATAAGATCTTCAATATCTACTTTATCCAGAACAACATTTACATCAATATCGCTGTTTTCACCGGCTTCACCGCGGGCAAAACTGCCTGTATGCCCTGCAAATAAAAGTCTTTCACCAAAGGTTTCCCTGAGATGATACATCAATAAATCAAGCCATTCATTTACATTGAAGTCCATTATAGCAGCCTCCGAAGACATATTTCACTATAGCCCTCTAATCAATATGAGAACTTACGATTTTCATTGCAAGCCTCGCCCCCTGTGGGCGGAGTCATTGACATAAAACATCTTCACTCTTACTGACCCGGCTATAAGCATGTAATAAAAGTCTTTCTCCCGTCACGCGTTACGCGTCACGAAATCGGATATGTATTATTTATGCTCACCACAATAACTCCGGCAAATTATTAGAACGATTGTATCCTCGCGTCACGCATTACGCATTACGCATCACGATATAAACTTTAACTATGATGTAGTTATTTCCTGACTGATCCTTATGCTGTCACACTCTTTTTTGACAGCTTTATCTCTTCTTCTATACTCTGTGGAACTCTTTCATATTTTAAAAACTGCAGTGTAAATTCAGCTTTTCCCTGTGTAAGAGAGCGAAGGCTTGTGGCATAACCGAACACCTCTGAAAGAGGAACTTCTGCGGAAATACTGGTAAAACCGTTTTCTACCACTGTATCTACAATGAGGCCCCTTCTCTGATTTACACTGGCAAGAACATTGGAGCGAAATTCGGAAGGAGATTCTACGGAAAGTAACATAACAGGTTCAAGAATCTTCGGGCTTGCCTTTTTATAGGCGTCACGGAATGCTCCGATTGATGCAAGTTCGAAAGCAAGTCTTGAAGAATCTACAGGATGGAATTTTCCGTCAAGTACCTTCATAGTTACTCCCACAACAGGAGATTCTATAAGGGAACCTTTTAAGGTGCATTCGTTGAAACCACTTTCACAGGACGGAATATATACCTTCGGAATTACCCCTCCCTTTGTTTCATCTACGAAGTGGCATCCGCAATTATTATTCGGCTCGATAACACCTGCCACACGGGCAAACTGGCCTCTCCCTCCTGTTTGCTTTTTATGAGTATAATCAAAATTAATTGCCTTTGTAATGGTTTCTCTGTAGGAAACCTGAGGCGGACCTACTTCGAAATCTGCATTGTATTCTCTTTTCATTCTTTCTATATAAACATCAAGATGGAGTTCACCCATACCCTTGATGACAGTTTCTCCTGTCTCTGCATCAATAAAAGCTTTAAAGGTCGGATCTTCTCTTGTAAATCTGTCAAGAGCTTTCGAGATATTATCAAAGGATTTTTTGTCTTTCGGTTTTATGGCAAGTGAAAGTATAGGCTCAGGAACAAAAGTGGATTTCATTGAATAATTTATATTGCCATGGGTAAAGGTATCGCCTATGGAACAATCAACACCGTAAAGAGCTACAATATCACCGCATGTGGCAGAAGTAATGTCTTCCATATGATTTGCATGCATACGTAAAAGGCGGCCTACTTTAAAACGTGTTTTTGTTCTTGAATTAAATAGATTATCACCTTTTCTGACTGTTCCCTGGTAAACCCTTATATAAGTCAACTGCCCGTACTGCTGTTTTTCCAGTTTAAATGCAAAAGCTATGGCAGGAAGTTCCGGATCGGCTGAGACAGGCACTTCTTCCCCGTTATTATCAAGATCCATGGCAGTATTTTCCACATCAAAAGGTGCGGGAAGATAATTTACAATACCGTCTATAAGAGGCTGTACGCCTTTATTTTTCAATGATGTGCCCAGGAAAACAGGAGTCATTTTCAGAGAAACTGTCCCTTTTCTTATGGCATCAATAAGAAGTTCTTCTGTAACAGTACCGTCAAAATATGCTTCCGTCAATGCCTCTGAAAACATACTTGCTTTATCAACAAGTTCTTCTCTGTACGTATTTGCTTCCTCCAGAAGATGGGAGGGGATTTCTTCTTCCCTTATATTTTCACCGTTATCTCCGTCAAAATAAATAGCTTTCATTTTAACGAGATCTATAACACCTTCAAATTTACTTTCCAGACCTATCGGTAACTGGACAGGAACGGCATTACGGGATAATTTCTGCCTTATCTGTTCTATGACACGTAATGGCGCCGAGCCTGTTCTGTCACATTTATTAATAAAAGCAAGAGTGGGAACTTTATAGCGTTTTAATTGCCTGTCTACCGTAATGGACTGTGGCTGTACGCCGCCGACGGCACAGAGAACAAGTATGGCTCCGTCCAGTACATGGAGAGCATTTTCAACTTCAATGGTAAAATCTACATGGCCCGGTGTATCAATAATATTTATGGAATGTTCGTTCCAGTCCACATTCGTTGCGGCAGAAGTAATCGTTATACCTCTTTCTTTTTCCAGTTCCATAAAGTCCATAGTAGCTCCCACGCCATCTTTACCTTTTACTTCATGAATGGCATGTATTTTGTTGCAGTAATAAAGAATACGCTCTGTAAGGGTTGTTTTACCCGAATCTATGTGAGCGCTGATACCTAGATTTCTTATTTTGGAAACATCTGAATTCATCGAACTTATACCCCTTGTTAAATGTTTAAGAGTTCCATATATTACCTGAAAAGAATAAATTTGTCAACAGTTTTTCTTACATTTTTGTAAATTC
Organism: Vulcanimicrobiota bacterium; assembly: GCA_040217665.1. GTDB lineage: Bacteria > Vulcanimicrobiota > SpSt-956 > SpSt-956 > JAKJGF01 > CALARM01. The sequence goes on along the minus strand of JBEHWP010000437.1, from coordinate 477 downwards.
GTAATGCGTAATGCGTAATGCGTAATGTGTAATACGTGATGCGTAACGGGTAATGAGTAATCTGCGATACTGACCTGAGCATAAGCGTTTAATAAAGCTTTTACTCGCCCAGTAAACATGATGGTGAAATGTTATTTCTCGTCACAAAAGCATATATGTATTATTTATACTCACCTCAGTAATATTTAAATCTTGCCTCTCTTAAAACTTTACGATATAATTTGTAAATATAAAAATCGTAAAATCATTTTTTATTACAGCAATTACAAAAGATGGGCAGTAACTTATCTGGAGCTTTGTAAGTAATAATGAGTAAAATAAAACACATATATGGCCTTATCATTTTCAGTGTATTATCTTCTATCTTTATCATAAATATTATTTCAATCATTTTTCCCATTACAGGAAAAATAGGAACATGTTTATGGTTTTTTTCTTATATATTTTTTATTATTCTGGCTTTAACAGGCCTCTATA
>JBEHWP010000436.1:0-5873 GCA_040217665.1 Vulcanimicrobiota bacterium | reverse complement strand
AAAGTGAAAAAAACGTTATTTTAATTACTATTCACTATTCACGTTTCACTAATTAATAGATTTACAAAATTAAGTGCAATTTCCAGATGAAGTGAATCTACCTGTCTTAAAAAAAACACTATCCTTACATATAAATGTTCTTATATTATGCTTGCAATATAACTTTTGGATTGTTATAATAGGTTAGAGTTAAAAAGAGTATTGATAATATAATTAAATTTTAATAGAATATATTCTGCAGCAACTGCAGTTTGAATGTTATATGTACTCTTCGCGTCACGTATCATGTGTCACGCGTCACGATAATTTAATAAAGAAGAGAGTTGATCTTATGAGGCGAATGCAGGTTGATAAGTTAGGTATTGATTTGTTAACTCATGATCCTGTTATTGTGCTCAAAGACGTAGAGGGGAAAAGATACCTTCCCATACTTATCGGGCCTTTTGAGGCTACTGCTATTGCTCTTGCACTTGAAGGAACAGAGGTACCAAGACCTCTTTCTCATGATTTAATGAAGTCTATAATAGATTCCCTGAAAGGGAAAGTTCAGAAAATAATAATTCATGATATTAAAGATAATACTTTTTATGCCAAGATTATTATTGAACTTGGAAATAATGAAGTTGTAGAGATAGATGCAAGACCAAGTGACAGTATAGCTTTAGCTCTCAGAGTTAAAGCTCCTATATTTGTTTCCGAAAGGATAGTTCTGGAGGAAACAGTAGTAGATAAGGTTGCAGAAGAGCAGGAACGTAAAAAATTCAAGGAATTTCTTGATAACCTGAAGCCAAGTGATTTTACAAAGGATCTCCAGTTTCCAAAGGAAACAGAACCGGAACAGGAAAAAGAAGATTAGAGGAATGATTTATTATGACCTGTCCTCAATGTAACTACGATAATAAAGATGGTGTAAGCAGCTGTGAAGAATGTGGCTTCCCGTTTCCTACAGATAGTGATGACAATTTAAAAGATCTTTTAGCACAGATTGATGAAGAACTCGGTCTCGAAGATGATTATGAAGAAGAGGAAGAAGAAGTAGTAGAACTTGTTTTACCTCAGGACGGCACATTACTTCCTCTGAGACTGGGTTCTCTTGCTCAATTGAAAGAACTTGTTCAGGGAGTTATGGATGGGACAACCCCTGAAGAAGATTTGCTTGAAACAATAGACGATTTTCAGGAAGAAATCAATGAAAATCTCGATAGTTTAGATCAGATGGTCGTTTCTCCACAGATTCAGGAGGTTATGAAAAAACCTGTCAGGGCTGCCAGAATGGCTTTTGAACATTATGATCAGACCTTTGCCGAGTTAAGGCTTTATTTTGTAGATAAAGATAAAGAACATTTAAAGTCCGGTTTACAGATGGAAGAAATAGCCAATTCTTATTTAAGTCTTGCCTTCAATCTTGTCAGAGAAACAATGACAAATATGCTTGGTTTTTAATATTTTTAATAAATATTGCCAAATTCTGTTTCGTCTTCTACATCCAGATCTTCCATATTTTCATCTGAATAGGTGTCTTTTGCTCGCAACACTTTACCTTCTTTTTCCAGTTCTTTGACCCTGTCGAAGACTACATCTACCCTTACGGAACTGGGAAGTTCTACTATAACTATACTTCTGGGCACATTTATATCTATAATAATACCCTTTCCCTCAGGAAGTGTAATCTCGCTTCCTGCAGGAGGTAGTTCTGATTTTATTTTTCTGTAAACGTCATATTCATATTTAAGGCAGCACATAAGCCTTCCGCAGAGGCCTGAAATCATAACAGGATTCAGGGATAAGCTCTGTTCTTTCGCCATTTTTATGGAAACAGGGCTGAACTGGTTAAGAAAGTTGGAACAGCATACTTCTCTGCCACAGTGACCCAGACCTCCGAGCATTCTGGCGTCATCTCTTACTCCTATTTGATGAAGTTCTATTCTTGTTCTGAATGTTCCGGCCAGATCCTTTACGAGTTTTCTGAAATCGATTCTACCGTCTGCAGAAAAATAAAAAATAATCTTTTTTTTGTCAAATAAGTATTCTACGTCTATTAATTTCATAGGAAGATTATGATGATAGATTTTTTTCTCTGCTATTCCGTAAGCTTTTTCTTCTTTTTTTTGATTTTCTTCTATAACCATGAAATCTTCTTCTGTTGCTTTCCTTATTATGTTTCTCAGAGGATAAGCTACAAGATCCTTTGAAGGCACCATTTTAATACCGGATTTTACTGTGCCATGTTCTGTCCCTCTATAGGTTTCAACAATAACTGTATTTCCTGGCACAATATCTTCTATATCTCCAGGATTGAAAAATTGTACTGTTTTCATTTTTTTAAATTTTACACATACTACTTTTGATAACATATTTAACCACCTGAATTATTAATAAAATTCTCTATCATAAGGCGAATATTTACATTTTTCTTTATATTCTCTTTAGTCTGATTTATAATAGATATGACTGATATCAGTTCTTCTGCAGACATATTTTTTGCTTCCTGCTGGAGTATTCCAAGGTGATCAATATTTATCAACCTTTTTTTATCTCCCAGTTCTTTTAATATTAACAAATCCCGATACCAGAGCAGGATAAATTCAAAGAAAAGAGACAGATTATCTGAAGAAAAGTGAAAGGATTTTTTTTCCGTATCTCTGTATATACTGACTTTATCTATATTTATTTTGTCTTTTTCCGTAGAAACTTTCCATATATAATCTCCTTTTTTTCCGCTCACTATTTCTATTATATTTCTTCGAAATTCTTCCAGTTCTTTTTTTTCTGACATGTCGATTGCCCTGTCAACTCTTCCATTGGCAATGCTTCCGTATAATGAAGCACTTTCTCCGGATATATTCAGAATTTTTACCAGTAATTCCTGAATTAAAGCAGGGGAGAGGAGATTGAATCGAAAAACCTGGCATCTGGATACTATAGTTGGAAGAAGAAGATGTAAATTTGTAGTTATAAGTATAATCACAATATAACTGGGAGGTTCTTCCAGAAGTTTCAAGATACTGTTAGCGGCTTCTCTGGTCATAGTTTCAGACTGCTCTATTATTATCACTTGCCATTTACCGTTTAAAGGTTTGAACTGTATTTTTTCCTGTATTTCCTTTATCTGTTCTATTTTTATAGAACTTCCTTCAGGCCTGATTAATAATACATTGGGATGATTGTTAGAATTTATTTTTTTACAATCATTACAGGCTTCGCAGCAATCTACTGTTATATCTCTGTATAAAGGTGCCTTACAGTTCAAAACTTTTGCAAAATTTAAGGCAGTACTTTTTTTACCAACACTTTCAGTACCTACAAAAAGGTAAGAATAAGATATTCTGCCGGATATTATAGCTTTCTGCAGTAATAAAATAGCTCTACTGTGACCTTTAATATCTTTAAATGCCATAAGAGACGTGACGCGTGACGCGTGACGCGTGACGCGTGGTTAGATTTTCCTTCCTGTTTTTAATTGGACCCTGTTATGTTTATAAGATAACATCAGAAATTATGCCTGGTAACGCTCCAGGTAAAATGGTATCCGAAAAAATATGCATCATATGCAGACATGAAATTTTTGCTCCCGTCACGCATTACGCGTCACGAAATAAAATTTTTTAAATGAAAGATAATCTTTCTGTGAATTTCCTCTACATCTTCACTGGCATCCAGTATTTTAAATTTTTCCGGTTCGGCTTTTGCAAGTTTTAGATAGCCTTTTCTTACTTTTTTAAAGAAGTCAATCTTTTCTTCTTCTATTCTGTCCAGTTTTTTACTGGTAATGGCTACTCTGCTTAATAATCTCTCCATACTCTGTTCAGGAGTTATATCAAGCATGAAGGTAATATCCGGATACAGTCCCTCTGTAGCTAACCTGTTCATATATTTGATTAATCTCACGTCGAGACCTCTTCCATAAGACTGATAGGCAATTGTAGAAGCAACATATCTGTCTGTTATAACGAAATATCCTTTTTCCAGAGAAGGTTTTATAATTTCACAGACATGCTGATACCGGGCAGCAGAAAATAATAGCAATTCCGTTACAGGTTTTATTTTGTTAAATTTTTTATCAAGGAGTATGTTCCTTATAGAATTCCCTGTATCAGTTCCTCCCGGTTCGGTACTTGACACGAATTTAACATTTTTTTCTTCCAGATAACTACATAATTTTTTGTGCTGTGTTGATTTTCCAGCACCTTCCAGTCCTTCAAATGAAATAAATATACCTGCCAAATTATTCAACCTTTCTAACTCGTGACATGTGACATGTAAAATGTGAGACATGACGGATGACCGGTAATCCGGCATCATTCACTTTTCACTTTTCACTTTTCACTTTTCACTCTATTTTACAACTCTCATCATCTTTAATTCCGGATCTGTAAGACCCTGGATATGGGCTCCCCAGGAATATTCAATCTGTAGATAATCTATTATTTGATCTGTTATTATCTCGCCGGGACATATTGCCGGTATACCGGGAGGATACGGTGTTATCATATCTGCACTTACCCTCCCTGTTGCTTTCTCTGTGGGAACCATTTCACTGTCTGATATAAAAGCCTCTCTTGGTGACATATGTCTCTGAGGCCAGTCAGGCATTTCAAAATTTCTCCCCAGTCTTTTTTCCACTCTGTTTAACAGTGATTCACCTGTGTTTTGTATTTTTTTCCTTACTATATCTTCAATAGAATTAACCAGTTTTACTATATCTTCCCGGCTGTTTCCTATAGTTATGAGAGCCAGTACGTGGAATAATTGCTGTAGTTCTATCTGTACACCATATTCATATCTCAGTATACGGTTGAGCTCATAACCGCTGTAGCCTGTGTCACTGCAGTCTACAGTAAGTTTTGTTGGGTCGAAGCCAAAAACCCCTGGTGTGCCTATGAGTTCTTTCCCGAAAGTAAACAGTGGTTCTATGTTTTTAATTCTTTCTCTTGCATATTCAGCATGCTGAATAGTTTCAGAAAGTAATTTTTCTCCTTCTGTGGCCATCTGCATTCGTGCCATGTCAAGAGATGCGACTATAAGACAGGACGGACTTGTACTTGTAAAAAAACGAACAGCGCTGGCAACTCTGGCATAATTTATTCTATTACCCTGGAGATGCAGCATAGCCCCCTGTGACATGCCACCTATGAGTTTATGAGTACTGTTAACTACAATATCAGCTCCGCATTCAAGTGCTGTTTTCGGCAGAGCGGGGTGAAATTTCAGATGAGGTCCCCAGGCTTCGTCTACAAGGGCAATTTTACCGCTGTCATGAACCAGTTTTATTATATTCTCAAGATCAGCAGTCGCTCCGTAATATGTCGGGCTGACTATAAGTACTGCTTTCGCCTGAGGATATTTTTTCAGTGCATCTTTTACTGTATCTACTGTTACATTGTGATCCAGAAAATAAAATTTATCATAAACCGGTTCCATAAATACCGGTATGGCCCCGCTTATTATAAAGGCGCTTATTGTAGATTTATGGGCGTTTCTGGGTATGATTATCTGTTCACCGGGGTTAGCTATGCCGAATATCATTGCCTGATTACCCGATGTAGAGCCATTTATGAGGAAAAAAGTTTTTTCTGCTCCATATGCTTCTGCTGCCAGTTCCTGTGCTTCTTTTAATACTCCTGTCGGATGATGCAGATCGTCCAGACCCAGGACTTCTGTAAGGTCAAATGCAAGGCCCTGAAGACCTACATGTTTTTTAAATTTTTCATGCATGCCTCTGCCTGCTTTATGACCGGGACAGTGAAAAGACAGTGTGCCTTTCTCTACGTAGTCCAGGAGAGCATCAAAATAGGGAGTTCTCGTTTGATCCATTTATAGTTCACCTCTTTTTCAGTGAAAAGTGAGAAGATTTATTACCATCCGCTATTCAC
>JBEHWP010000435.1:0-5874 GCA_040217665.1 Vulcanimicrobiota bacterium | reverse complement strand
GAAAAATGAAGGGTGAAGGGTCAAGGGTGAAGAGTGAAGGGTGAAGGATGAAGGATGAAGGGTGAAGGGTGAAGGGTGAAGGTTGAAGAGTGAAGGGTGAAGGGTGAAGAGTGAAGGGTGAAGGGTCAAGGGTGAAGGGTGAAGGGTCAGGGGTGAACGGTAGAGCTGAACCCCTGTGTTCGCCATGATACCGGTTAAATCACGTATCACGCATCACGCATCACGCATCACGATAATAAAGGAGATAATTTATGAATAAAAATACCAACAAAATATTGCTTGTATATATCGGATACAGTACAGGAGATGAAAAAGATACAGGGACAAAAAATCTGCAGTTAGGCCAGCTTTATCTGGGAACAATACTCAAGAAAGCAGGATACGGAGTAAAATTATATTCCGATCTATTTCCTGATAGTGATGACTTTATCGAACTTATCAGGGAAGGTAATTACGGCATGGCAGGTTTTTACTGTATCACTAACACTATCTACAGGGTAACTGCCCTGGTAAATACAATAAAAGAACAATTCCCTTCTATGCCTGTTTTGCTCGGAGGCCCTCATGTTACTGTTATGGACAGGGAAAGTCTGGGAAATTGCAGGGCAGATTTAATAATAAGGCATGAAGGAGAGTATACGTTTCTGGAAGTGGCAGAATATTTTTATGAAAATAAAGGTTCTCTTAAGGATATAAAAGGAATAACCTGGAGAAATGGAAATGAAATCATAAAAAATCCTGACAGGGAATTTATTAAAAATCTTGACGAACTGCCTGTACCTGACTGGCATATACTGGAAGGCGAAATGGCAGATTTCAACCATTCCTATCCGAATATAATAACAGGAAGAGGATGTCCCTTTAAATGTGCCTTCTGTTACGAAAGTTTCGGAGGGGGAACATATCGCATGAGAAGTGCCGGCCATGTGATAAAAGAGATAGAACTCCTTGTAAATAACTGGAATGTCAGATATATAAAATTTGTTGATGATATATTTATAGTAAACAGTGAAAGAATGGAACAGATCTGTTCTGTCATTAAAGATTTAAGAGAAAAGAAATATCCTTTTTACTGGTTCTGTGAAGCAAGGGTAGATATTCTGGAAAAAAGGCTTCATTTACTGAAAAAAATGAGGGAAGCAGGTCTTTCTATACTTCAAATAGGGGTGGAAAGCGGAAACCAGGAAATACTGGATCTGTATAATAAAAAAATCACACTGGAACAGATAGAAAAAACAATAAAAGCCTGTGTGGAAGCGGATATTTTCGCCGTATCAATCAATGTAATAATAGGAGGCCCCTTTGAAACAGAAGAAAAAATAAAAAATACAACAGATTTTATAAGAAAACTCATAAAAATTGCACCGGGAAGATTAATCTGCAACCACAGCCTCCTTACACCTTATCCGGGCACACTCATCCATAAAGAACCTGAACGTTTCGGTCTTACCATAATAGATCCTTCTTTAAAAGACGGTCAGACAGAAGATGTTGTATTTATGGAAAGTGAAAAAATGAATAAATATGACATACAGAAAGCAAGACTCAGATTTGAAGGTGAACTTTACAGAATGATGGTGTCAGAACTGGGGAATTTAACATCAAAACAGATAGAAGAACATTTTGCCATGACATGTTACGGCATTAAAACTCCCTGGTATTCCGTTCTTTCATCAGACAAAGGTATAAAGACCTATTTTAACCTGAAAGATTATAAGCTATACAGGGGCTTTTATGAAATAGAAGAAGAACAAATCGACAGATGGTGTCCCCAGAGAACTTATGCACTGGAATACAGCGGGAAACAGGCAGTTATGGAAAGAATAACAGGGAAAATAACACTTTCTGAAGAGGAAACGGAGTTTTACAAATACAGTTCAGGGAAACTGGCCTTCAGAGAAATAGTAAATATTCTGTCTGAGAAATTGAGAGAGGATAAAAAAACTCTGACTGAGAAAATGATCGATTTTTATAAAAAAATGGACTCTCTTTATGCAATCATATGGCTCAGGCTATAAAAGAATCGTGACGCGTAACGCGTAACGCGTGACGGGAATAAAGCCTTTTATTTGATGATTCTCATATAAATCCTTTTATCTCATTAATCCATGCAAAAAAATTACCGGGACGAATAATCCCGGTAATCCTCTAATCCTGAAAATCTGCGGTCAAAAGAAGCGTCTTCCTCCGAGAAATCTTGCGCTGTAATAATCTTCTTCAAGACTGCTTATTTTTACACATCCTCCCGAAGAAGAAGCATGGATAAAACTTGAGTCTCCTATATATATACCGACATGAGACGCACCTGATGTATAGGTTGTGAAAAACACCAGATCTCCTATACGAAGATCTTCCCTGGCTACAGGATTTCCCTGGGTAAACTGTTCGTCAGCCATTCTTAAAAGCTTTATACCGTTCAGGGCAAAAATTGTCTGAACAAAACCGGAACAGTCAAATCCTCTAGGTGTTGTTCCTCCCCATACATAGGGAGTTCCGAGGAAACTGTATGCTAACTGCACAATACTCGCAGAAAGGCCGGAACCTCTTGAAGAAAGTGTTGTATAATGATTATTCTGATTTGAATAATAAATGGCATTTTTTGTATTCTGTGAAGTAGAACCTGACGACTTAGCTGTATTTGAAGCTACCTGTGTGGTTTTCTTTGCAGTCTTTGTCTCTTTTTTCTCCAGACTGGGCTGGCCATGATAACATGCTATATAATCATAGTACATCCATGCCTTTGTGCCGTCATTAAAGGCTACATATATCCAGTCACCTCTCCAGTTAAGAACATAGACTGTCTGATTTATACTGGCGCTGAAGAGAATATCTGCATTGAAAGAAGGTTTCTTTCTTACATTTACACTGTCGGAACATACATAGCTTTTCGTTATATACTTCTGAGGCGTATAAGAAGACGATGAAGACGAAGGAGAAGAAGATGATGATGATGCATAACCGATATAATCACCCGTAACCCATCCTTCATAACCGTCTGAAAGTCTTACATAACACCACTGACCTCTATCTTCAATAATTTTTATTTTTTCTCCTTTATTAAGACCGCAGAGAACAGCATCCTGACAGGATGGTCCTGATCTCAGATTTACATCACTGGCATTGATTACATAATAAGAACCGCCACCTCCGGAACTTCCTCCAGAAGGAATATAAATAACATCTCCAGGCATAAGTACTTTGTCTCTGGAAATACCATTTGCGGCAGCCAGTTCCTCTGAAGTAAGTCCTATGGAATTTGCTATAGCAGATAAACTATCCCCTGATTTAACCACATAACTCCCTGCAAGGGCATAAGAACCTGTAGAAAGCAAAATGGCCATAACAGCCATTACAAACAGAGTCTTTTCAATCTTTTTGGATAAAAAATTCATTTCCATCTCCTTTCGGTATTTAAAACAAAATTCACAGATAGCAGAATCTTTCCCCGGTGGCAGGTCAGATCTTAACATACAGATACGTCATTTTTACTAAATTACTTGAGGAATTAATATCAAATTCACTTAATTTTGTATCTGATTAGATTTTTTTAATCTTTTTTGATATGCTTTTATAATGATTTTTGTAAGATTTGTATTTTCGCAAAACGAAAGTTAAAGTTAATTAAGATTATTCGATGAACTACGAAAATTTCCTTCTTCAATTTTTTAATTTTTTTTATTTTTTTATAAGACACCGAAAAATAATCTCTGAAAAAATTAAACCTTTGACCATATAATTGCAAATAAATCTGCCATTTTACGGAAAAATAAGATAGATTTTTTCAGAATTCTATCATCTGATATATTAAATTTATTTTTAATTTCTTCTATTATATTTCGTAAAGAAAGTTTTCCTCCGCAGTATTCGTAAAGACATGATTCAAAGTCATTCATAATAATCGTTGTTCCGTCTGCTCTTTTTATAAAACATCGGTTATCTTCATTATACATAAGTTCACAGGTTCTGAGAGGCTTCCAGTCCAGTATATCCTCTACCGGTATATCATAATAGTCTCTGTAAAGATTATATTTTAAAAGATTATAAAAAACCTTTATACAGGGATCCAATTTAAATACGTCAAGCCAGAGGCTTACAGTTCCATATCTATGGCTTATTTCAAAATGCTGCATTACAGTATGTCTCGGTATGGAAGGAAAAAGTTTTCTCATAGCCTCTTTTATTTCTTCTTCAAACTGATAAAGTAACCTTACCAGATCATATTTATTAAAATGTTCTGATTCTGTGAAGGGAACTTTTTGAACAGAAAGACCTCTTTTAAATTCTCCGTCTATAATCTTAATGCCGTATTTTTCGGGATTTTCTGCTATATCTGTCATTGGATAGGGAGATAGCATCATAGAACCGGTACAGAAGGCTCTTCCCGGCGCAAGCCCCAGAAGTTCTATGGAAAAATCAAGGCTTTTTCTGTAAGTATCATGAGACTCAAAAGGTCCTCCCAGAATGGTATTAAAAAGTACAGATGAAACACCTGCCCTGTCACAGTATGAAAAAACCTCTCTTATCTGGTCATGAGTTATTTTTTTATCGTAAGCTTTAAGGACATCGGCATGACCGCTTTCCACACCGAGCTGCAGAAATATAAGACCGGCATCTACCATTTCATCAATAAGAGAAAGATTTTTGTGTAACACATTTACCCTGCCGAGACAGCTCCATACAAAATCATACCCTCTCTCTCTCCTTTCTCTTAAAGCTTTACAGAAGGCCGATACCCTTTGAGGAGAAATAGTGAAAGTATTGTCTATAAAGGTAATAACCTTTCCATGACATGTATTCAAAATATAATCTACTTCTGACATAACATGGTCAATACTCCTTACCCTGTAACGATGACCGAACATACCGTCAAAACAGAAAGCACAGTTAAAAGGACAGCCCCGTCCTGTTAAAACCCTGGGGAAAGACCGTTCCAGCATAAGAGTATCAGGTTCAAGCAATTCTCTTCTGGGTACAGGCAATTCATCAAGATTTTCAATAAGAGGAGCATCGGGATTTCTTTTGATTTCATGTCCATCTCTCCAGGTAATACCTTTTATATCGGAAAGATTTCCTTCACCACTGTAATAATATTCTACAAGTGCCGGAAGAGTATGTTCTCCCTCTCCCCTTGCGGCGAGATCTGCAGGACACCTCATTAACACTTCCAGATCTTTATCTTTCTGTGATATGGATACATGAGGGCCTCCAAGCAATACAATGGTTCCGGGGGAATATTTCTTTATCTGTGCCGTAAGATCCATAACCCTGAAAATATCTTCTGCAGTGGTATAAAAACAGACTATAGATATTTTTTCTTTATCTATAGTATAACGTAATTCGTCAGGTTCTATGTAATCACAAGACAGAAGTTTTACTCTGTAACCTTTTTCATGGAGAATTGTTGCCATAGAAAGATGGCCTAACTGTGCAGAATTCGTTCGGGGGCCTTCTTTCCCCAGGCTGTATCCTGTTGTAATGAATAAAATAGGATTTTTATTTTTATCAAACATATAATCGTGACGCGTGACGAGTGACGCGTGACGCGTAAGATTAACATTACGCATCACGCATTACGCATCACGCAGTAATCAACTCTTTCAATATAATATTCATTATACGGTCATTTTCTTTCCCGTATTTTTCTTTCACCATGAAAGTCATGTTATCTATTTCGCTGTCTGAAACAGTAGAAAGATTCTCTATATGAGAAATTACTTCATAGATTAAATTAAGGAAAAATTTCCCTGTATCCACTGACAGAGTTTTCACTACTTCCCGGGGTAAATATTTTATATGACCTGTATCAGGCAAATCTTTTAAATAACTCATACCCCACAGAAAATTCAGATTGCCTGCCTGAGGTGCCAGTATAGA
>JBEHWP010000434.1:0-5881 GCA_040217665.1 Vulcanimicrobiota bacterium | reverse complement strand
AATAAATTTTCTCTGTTCTTCAAGCTCAATAAGGGAACTTTCAAGTTCTTCCTTTAAAATAGCTATTTGCTGATCTTTATTCCTGATAGTATCAAGGAGATTATTTTCTGTATTCTGTTCATCTTTTCTCTTTTCAATTTCCATCATAAAGGATTTTAAATGTTCCCTCTCTTCAGCCAGTTCAATCCATGCGGATTCAAGTTCTCTCTTTTCCGCCTCAAGTGTATCAATGTCAATAGCGTTCAATAATTCTCTATCTTTTTCCAGACTGGCCCTCTGTGCTTCTACTTCTTCCCTGTTCTGGGAAAGTTTTTCCCATTCTTCTTCCAGTTCTGCCATATTATTTTCTTCAGCTCTTCTGAGTTCATCCCACGCTTCTGTAATTTTCTGTTTTTCAAGAGAAATAAATTCCATATCTTCTTTACCTTTTAAATCCATACCCTTCTCCTGAATTGATATTCTGAGCTTTTGAAGTTCTGAAGACAAATCATTAATTATTATATCTTTTTCTCTCTTTAAGTCTTCAAAGATTTCTCTTTCTTTCTCCAGCATTTCAATCTTCTGCCTGAGACTATCATCAATTTCTCTCTCGTGAAGCGAAGTTTTAAGTTTCTGAATTTCTGAAGATAACTCATTAATTATCGTGTCTTTTTCTCTCTTTAAATCTTCAAAAACTTCTCTTTCTTTCTCCAGCATTTCAATCTTCTGTTTCAGAGTATCATCAAGTTCCTTCTCGTGAAGTGAGATTTTAAGCTTTTGAACTTCTCCTTCTAACTCACTGATTAATCTGTCTTTTTCGTTCTTTAAACCTTCAAATGCTTCTTTTTCACTTTTATTAAGAGCATCATTCATTTCCTTTTCCTGAAGTGATGCTTTAAGTTTCTGAAGTTCTGTTTCTAACTCATTGATTAATCTGTCTTTTTCTATCTTTAGCTCTTCAAATGCTTCTTTCTCTTGCTCCAGTATTTCAATCTTCTGTTTAATGTCATCAGTCATATTACCGGCTTTACTCCGCATTTCTTCAAGTTCTTTGTCTTTCCCGGAAAGTTTGGATTTTAAGCCTTTTAAAAGTAATAGTATTTTAGCTTTTTCTTTGAGATAGGTATTTTTTTCATGTTCCAGAGATTTTATTTCTTCCTTTCCTGTGAGGACATCTTTTCTGAGTGTTTCTATTTCTTCATTACCGGTCTGTTCGGCAATTCCTTCTAAATCAGACATTTTCTCCGTTAATTCTCTGACAGTATTTCTGGTTTTCTCAAGTTCATCTGAAGTTCTGTTCAATTCATTTTCATATGTTTCTTTTTCTTTCTGTAAATCCGTTAACTTTTCCTGAATTGAAAGTAAATCTTTATTCTGCGATTCAAGTTCTTTAATTCTATTATTACTCTGTTCCAGGCTGTCCATAAGATTATTATTACGTTGTTTAATCTCTAACAGTTCTGCATCAAAAGAAGCCATATCAAATTCAGCGCCAGTACTTTTTTCCTGTAATTCCTGATTAAGCCTGATTAATTCTTCTTTTTCAATTTCAAGAGATTGAATGGAAAGAGTTACCTTTTTATTTTCCTCATTAAGACTGTTAGTCTTTTTAATAAGGTCTATAATGGTATTTTTCTGTTTCTCATTATTTCTTACAAGTTCCTGTTTTTCCCTGTCTATATCTCTGAGCCTTTGAACCAGTTTATCTTTATCTTCACTTCCTGACTTACTCTGTAACATTCCTTCTGTTTCCAGAAGCTGTTTTTCCAGAGAATCTTTCATTAATAAAAACTCTTCTTTTTCTTTTTCCAGTTCAGAGACTTTCAGACCCAGTTGTTCTATCTGTAATAAAGCATCAATAAGTTTTTGAGACCGTTTCTCCTGCTCACCTGATGCTTTTTCAGAAAGACATAATTCATGTTCTGCTTTCAGGGCTGTCAGTTCATTCTGAAGATTTTCATAATCGGCAAGTTTAATCTTTGCCTGATTTATAAATTGTTTGGCACCTGAAAATTCCTTAAGAATTCTTTCCAGTTTATCTTCCAGACTGATTTTTTCTTTATTAATCTCTGCAACATTTGTCTGGAGTATCTTTTTTTCTTCCCTCAGTTCATTCAGCACTGAAACGAGCTGTCTGATTTTTTGAGATTGTTTATCATTACTGCCCAGTAATTCTGTTTTTTCTTTTTCCAGTCGTTCAAGCCGTGTCTGTAAATCACCTGTCACTTTATCGGAATGAACCAGTTTTTCTCTGAGTTCATTTACAAGATTAAGTAAGGTTTCACCTTCTTCTTTATTGGCCTGAACATCTTTCCTCATAGAGAGAGACTCAGAACTTACTCTGTCAAGTTCATTAATAAGTTCCATGTATTCCCTGTCTCTTGCTTCTTTCAGAGCAATCAATTCTCTGTTATGTTCTTCCATATCAGCCAGCCTGGATTTATAATCATCCAGTTCACCGGTGACAGATACATGCTCTGCATTTAATCTTTCAAATTCATGACTGAGACTTATATACTCATGGTCTCGTTTTTCTTTTTTAGTAAGAAGTTCTCTGTTAAGTGCTTCCAGATCTTCCAGTTTAGACTTAATAACATCTACATCTCTGGCTTTTTCTATAAATTTCTTTGCTTCATCCAGTTTGGATTTAAGCTCCTGTACAAGTTTAACAAGAGCATCCTTATTTTTAACGGATGTAGCCAGATTCTTTTCCAGTTCATTCTTACTCTTCATTAAATCTTTTAATTGCTTTTTGATTTCTCCTATTTCATGTTCTTTCTCTTCATTGCTCTCTTCAACATATTTTTTATTTTTTCTTAAGTCTTCCAATTCTGCTTCAAGTTTCAGCAGTTTCTTTTCTTTATCTTTATTTACCTGCTGGAGACGATCAATATCTTGAGAAATAAGATCAAAATCGTCAAGTTTCTGGAGTAATTTTTTGTTCTCTTCATTTTTTTTCGTAAGTTCCTGGGCAAGTCTGGCAAGCGAATTATTTTTCTTTTGAAGTTCTTTTAATTCTTTCTTTAAATGTTCAATTTCTTCTGCTTTATCTGTTTCAAGCTCTCCGAGTTTTTCCATATATGATATGCTATTACTCTGAGTTTCTTTTAATTTTTCTTCAATCTCTTCGAGTTGTGCTTCAAGGAGAGAATTTTTACTTTTAAAGGAAGAAAGTTCTTCAGTAAGTTTCTGATTTTTTTTCTCCCCTGCTTCCCTGATATCTTCAAGTTCACTTATCCTGTTATTAAGTAATTCTATTTCATCAGATTTCTCAATATTGGTACGTCTGGCCATAGAATCTAATTTAATTTTAAGTTCCTTGAAGGACTTCTTTAATTTTACATTTTCTTTATCCTTTTCCACCATCTCTGTTTCAAGTTTTTCAGAGCTTTCTTTCAATATATCTCTTTCATGTTCAAGGGATTTATTCTTCCTTTCGAGAGTTCTTATCTGCTGACGTCTTTCTTCCAGGCTTTTTAAGAGCAACTGATGTTCTTCTTCAAGAAAATCAAGACTTTCTGCCAGTTCATTCTTATCCCGGGAAACAGGTTTTGTCCTGTCTATTTTTTCGGCAAATTTAACCCTTGTAGAATCCTCTATTACGTTCACGTCTGAAGGAGACAGTTCGAGAATTCTCTTTAATTCATCCAGATATACTCTTTCATCTTCCCCCAGGAGACCATCACTCCAGCATGCTTCCAGGGCATATCTGTAGGAATTTCTTGCATATTTTTTTGTCTCCCCTGCTTTTTTTGCATCTTCCTGAATTTTCTTTTGTTCATTTTTTTCCTGTACTATACCTCTCTGAGGGATCTGTCTGATACCTTTTTTAATATCCTTTTTGCGCTTTTCTTTCTGCCAGTCAAGCAGTTTTATAACAAGATTAACTTTTTTTTCAGAAGTAAATTTACGAAAGGATTTGATTAAATCTTTTGCATAATCGTGGGAGGTAAATCTTACATCTCCCTGATAATTGGAATATTCGAGGGAACCGTCACCTGTTACTCTCCAGTAAAAGAAAAACTGATTGCCGAAACCTTTCTGGTATTCTCTGACTATAAAAAAAGGACTCAGGTTTAAAACAGGGAAATTTTTATCTACGGTAGAACTCATATAAACCTTTTCCTGTGCAAAATAATTCTCAGAATAATATTCAGTTTCTTCAAGACTGAGAGCACCCACACAATCGACAATTTCATGGCGAACCTTACCTTTTTCATAGGCTGCTTTTTTTACATAAAATAATTTATAGGCAATAAGAAATTTAAGACTTGAAATAATATTATCAACTACAGGAATAAAAAGTAATAATAAATCTTTTATCTGATTTATACTCAAATCCTCTCCATGATTTTCTACAGCATCAATAAAATCAGGAAGAAGGGCAAAAAATTCTGAAGGTGTCAGTTCATCTTTCAGAATGTTGCCTTTGAAAAGGAAAAAATCATCTTCACATATTGCTTTATAAGCCTTCAAAGGAGCCTTTAATTCCGGGAAAGGAGAAAAATAAAAATTATACAATTCATTGACAAGTAATTTTTCACCTTTTTTATTATAAAGTTTCAGTATATCTTCCAGGAAAAGGAGCCATTCCTCTATACCCGGCTCCACAAGCTTCTCAAGATTCAAATTGACATTTAAATCATCTACAGTATCCCTTATATACTGTGCAACTACAATAGAAGAGAAAAACCTTATAACTGTTTCCATGAGTCTGCAGACAGAAAGAAGAATATTTCTCGGGTCGCCTGAAGATTGCTGATTTATCTGCCAGTAAGCATTGGCAACAGGATAGGGATATTGTTTATAAACCAGTTCTTTCGGGATATCAAGTGGCACTACTCTTATCTGTTCAAGATAACCTTCCTTTACTTCAACTGTTTCAAACAATCTTGCTTCAACAGATTTAAATATTTCCTGGGCTTTTTCTCCTGTTATATTAAATTTATTCTTATATAAATCAAGTTTCTCTATTTCCTGTTCTGAAAGAGGTCCATCGGAAAGTGCTATTTCCAGGGCTGTTTCATATATAGACTCTCCCGAAGCCATATCAGGGTCCCTGGTTTTACCTTCAGAGCTTTTCTTAGTAGAAACTGGAATTTCTTTAAGATCTTCTTCAAGACATGGGAGGGAACCATGAAGGTCCTCTATATAACTCTTGGGGACAAAATCATGGCCACATTGAGAACTTATATAGTGAACGACACCGTTTTTATTCTCTTTAAGGAAAAAAATCTGTCCGCTGCTGCATAAAGGACAATATTCCATTAAAAAAAATGGATAAAGTGACACAGTAGGAATAAGTTTATTTAAACTGCACAGATAAAGTTTATTTTTATCTAAATCCTTTGCAGTTCTTATACTTTGAACCATAATATCCTTGAAACTGGCTCCCATATAAGATTTAATAATATAGTGTTTTTCAAGTTTTACAGGATCTTCTCCAACAACATAAGAGAGTTTATAACCTGTTAAAAAACCAAGAGTGCCAAGTATTTCTTCCATGGCAGGCTCCAGAAAAAGCACTCTTTCTTTGAGTTGTTTTTTCGAGAGTTTGGAATAGGTATTTTCCATAAAAGTGAAATGATATTTAAGAAGTCTTGGAGCGAAATCATTAAAGGAAATCTGCGTTACGTCTCTACCTTCATCTTTTAATATGGACTTAAGCTCTTTATAGGCCTTTGCCACATGGACATATTCGTCTTTTCTCTTATCAAAATAAAAATCGGCCATTTCAGGTACAAGAAGTTTTTTATTATTTTCTCTATAATATTTCAATATCTTTTTTAAAACATTGTTCCAGTGATCGAGACTGCATGTTCTGAGAGAAATGCCGGAGAGCAACCTGTCGATGTCTTTATTGTTATTTTCATCCATAACATACTGGCCTATAACAATAGAA